>CAIYQA010000001.1 GCA_903928175.1 uncultured Spartobacteria bacterium
AGCGACGGCATCGGTACACGCAGGATTACCGGCGCGGACTTCCTCGCCAAATGCAGCGACGGCGTCTTCTGTGCCCCGGTCGTAGTGGAGCAGCGTATAAAGAATATCGAAAGCATCCTTCGGAGCTTGCCGCCGGGCGAATGCCCGAAGTTTCAGCGCCAGAAACGGCCCGGCTTCGCATACGCGAACGGTAAGATTCTCCTGAGTTGCGCCATAGAGGTCCACGCCGGTCACTTTGATTTGGCGAGCGGAAGCCAGGGCGCGGTTAATGCCCGGCATGATATTGGCGGGTACATCGTCCACCATGGCGGTTCCCTGCATGGTCATCGGTTGTTCGGTGAGGAAATCCACCGGGACGGTGAAGTCGCCAATGGTTTTCACAAAGCGCGCCCCGCCAAATTCATCCTTGGAGAGACGGAAGCCTTGCGCTTGCAGGTCCGCTTGCAGGCTGCCGTATTGTCCGAGCGATGCGCCGAGGGCAATCCCGAGATCGGTATCGAGTGTTACCGGTCGCGGCAATATGCGAGCCGAGGAAATGTCACCGCAGAGATATTTGGGAACAAGACCGCCAACGAGAACAAGGTCGCTGCGCCATGAACCCAATCCGGCCCAGACGGTGAGAAACGCGCTCTCGGCAATGGCGACGCCGTTGGGATTATATTCGCTGTAGGTTTCGTATTTCATGGCTGGCAAAATCCTTCCCAATGTCTCAGGGCATCTGCCTGTTCAGGCCCGCGTAGACCTGTATTTTGAAGGTCGAGATAGATTTGCGCGTCACTGACAAGCGGGAGGTCTTGGATTGTATGTGTTTCGAGGAACACGCCTTCATCATCGGGAACGAAGAACCAGACTTTACCGGCATCCGTAACACGACGGAAGCCAAACTGCTCCAAGCTGGCCGTTTCGGGCAGACGGTCAACGTAAGCGCTGGTGATAACCGGTTCGGTGTAAGGATGCCGCAACCACCCCCCTATCCATTGCGTAAAGGCAATGGAAACCGATTGCGCGGCGGCCCATGATTTGAGTTGTTGCGCGATTTCGAGCGGATTGCTGCCAAAGGCGGTGTAGCGGGCAACGGTGATGCGTCGATTGAAATCGTCGGCCTTGACCCATGCCTCAATCAAGCCCAGCGGGTCGCGGAGACGAAACTCTCTCGGGCTTTGTTTTTCAATGAATCCCTGGCTGATGAGGTGTTGGACGATGCGGGAGACCAATCCTGAACTGGCTTTGGCGCGATCAACGAGTTCGCTTTGCTTCCAAATGCGGTTGCGGTCAGTCAGCAGACTGCGGATGATGCGGGCACTTTTGCCGACGAAGACGTTGCGGGGTTCAAGCTCAAACCGGAAGTTGCGTCCAGGCAGACTGCGCCGATCCACGAGCACGCCTTCGATTCGAAGATAGACACGCCCGTTCAAGTCGAGCGCGGCCAGACTTTTTTGGCGGCAGAAATCCAGTATCCTTGGGATCAGTTCCGGGGCGATCAACAGTGGAGGAAGAGAATCAGTCCACGATGCGAGAATGGATTCCAGTTTCGGAATGCTGGGCTTGAGAGAATAGACGGGCTTGAAGCGGATTAACCGGCCATCAAGTTCCAACTCGACCGATGAGAGGTGTTCGCCTGCCGGAGCTTCGGATGGTATTTTCCAATGCAAATCAGACTCATCATCAAGCAGTTGCCTGAAATGATGAATCAGCTCGCTTTCATGGCGAAGCGCCGCACTTATACTGGAATCATTGATTTTCACTGTCCGGTAAGGATTAGACTTTTTAGTAAAAAGTCAATAATTCTTACTTGAAAAATGAATTTTCACTTTCTGGTAAGAATCACAGTTTGCAGTAAACTTGTGAATTCTCTACCTGAATCTGGTGCCGAACCCACCACGTCCAGGTTGCGTGACTTAGTCTTGTCGTCAGCAGCAGTTGTTTCCAAAATGGAAAAAACTGTGCCTGTGCCAAGCAGACAGCATCAAAGCGGATGACAACCCGGATGTCATCCTTCTGACCTAAGCAACTTACGGCAGGATGCGGCGAATGAGCGCCTTATTCGCCGCGCGGAATGCGGTGAATAGGATTGCTTTTGCGGTGAATAGATGTCATATTCGCCGCAAATGATGCGACGAATATGAACTACATCCACGAACACCCAGATTGGCCAAACCTCAAATGGCACGACGCCAGGCTCTCTTCGTTGCTGGCCGATGTCCGGCATCGGCAAGGGCGTTTGCTGGGCAAAATGGAAGGGCTCGGTTTCCGGCTTCGTGCCGAGGCAACCTTGACGACCCTGACCGCCGACGTCATTAAGTCGAGCGCGATCGAGGGCAAGCAACTCGATGCCGAGCAGGTGCGTTCTTCCATTGCGCGGCGTCTCGGGATGGATGTGGGAGGCGCGGCACCGTCGAGTCGGGACGTGGAGGGGGTGGTGGAGATGATGCTCGACGCCACCCAAAAACATGCCGAACCGCTGACCGCCGAACGCTTGTTTGGCTGGCACGCATCGTTGTTCCCGACGGGGCGCAGCGGCATGCAACGCATCACTGTTGGCGTATGGCGACCTCTTGAGGCTGGCCCCATGCAGGTCGTTTCCGGCCCGATGGGCAAGGAACGGGTGCATTTTGAAGCTCCATCGGTTGACCGGTTGGATAATGAAATGGCCGCTTTTCTCGAATGGTTTGGAGATGGCCGTGGAGTCGATCCGGTGCTGAAAGCCGGGATCGCGCACTTTTGGTTTGTGACCATCCATCCCTTCGAGGATGGCAATGGCCGCATTGGCAGAGCGATAGCGGACATGGCGCTTGCGCGGGCGGAAGGAACACCCGAACGCTTCTACAGCATGTCGGCGCAAATTGAAGCGGAGCGGAAGCAGTATTACGACATCTTGGAGCGGTGCCAAAGGGGTGAAACGGACATCACGCTCTGGCTGGAGTGGTTTTTGGGTTGTCTGGGCCGAGCTGTGGATGGAGCGGAAAACAACCTCGCGAGCATATTGCGAAAGGCGAAGCTTTGGGAACAAATTAATCAGGAGCCGGTGAACGAGCGCCAGCGCAAGGTGATCAATCGGCTGCTGGACGGATTTGAAGGCAAGCTGTCCACGTCGAAGTATGCGAAACTCGCCAAGTGTTCGGGGGACACGGCATTGAGGGACATCAAAATCCTGCTAGATCGTGGCATTCTGGTGCAGGATGAGGCTGGAGGAAGGAGCACGAGTTATCGTTTGGCCGATCCCGGCTCAGCAGGTTCAAGATGACGGGCTTTGATTTGCTCTGCTATAATACTTTCCCATGCCCGTTGACTGCGTCATTTACCACAACCCGCGTTGCTCGAAAAGCCGCCAAGCTCTTGAAATTCTACGGCGGCACGGCTTCCCGTGCAAGCTGAAATCATCACGGCTCCAATCACTTGGAAACACCTCTGCGGTCGTCATTGGTGTGTGACCGACCCGTGCGCGACCCTCTTCGAACTGTCTCTCGGCAGTCTATTTGGGGAATTTGGTTCATTTTGAGTTTCCAACTCTGAGACGATTTTGGTCTTCACAGAGCAGACACGATGCTCTCGTAAGTCTCTTATGCAAGGCGGTTTAACCCCGATTTGTCTAAAAAAGTCTATGTTCGAAGAGGGTCGCAGATGGTGCGTTCGCAACCCTCTTCGAACAGAGACTTTCCAATCGTCCATTCGCCCCAAAATCCGCAGTTCGAAAGGGATTCACATGGTGGCCCATGCGCAACCCTCTTCGAACGTAGACTTTTTGGTTCATCCCATCACCCACCCTTGTTCCTGACGGGGTGCCAAATCGGCAGGGCAGGGGAGTCATTGCGGTCAGCCGGACAACCGTCTCAACCATTCCGTCTTTTCCACGCAGCAAGCGGGGTGCAATAATATCGTTCCGCTCGCGCAAGTGCCTGCTGCTCTTGGTCTTTTGCAAAAACACGCGCCGAGTCGTCCCAGAGTGAAAAATTGCCGGATTCAGCGCTGGTGAACCTTGCAAAACCCGCAGATTATCACCGCCTTCATGCCTAAAGCCCGACAACATCCTCTCTTGGTTTTCTTGATCCATATGACGCAGTCGATTCTGCTGCGCCAGATTGCATATCTCAAGGCTGAGAATCAGATTCTTCGTTCCCGACTCCCGGGTCATATCCGCACGACGGCAGGGGAGCGCTCTCTTTTGGTCCGCCTTGGTGCTCCTCTCGGCAGCGCGATTGCCGAACTGCTCTCCATCGTTCATTATAAGACTTTCCTGAAATGGAAGCGGGAGAAAAGTCCCCCGACTGCCGAGCGGCCGACGGACGACAGTTCTGCGGGGCGGCCTGCTACTGGAGAAAGTGTGCAAGAGATCATCCTGCGGCTTGCCAGAGAAAATGCCTGGGGCTATTCCCGCATCCAAGGGGAACTCAGGAAGCTCGGGATCACGGTGGCGCGGAACACGGTGAAGAAGATCCTGATAAAGAACGGGATTCACCCGAACCCAGGACGAACCACGGGCGACTGGGAACGCTTCATCCAGCGCCACATTGACACATTGTGGGCGTGCGACTTCTTTACCAAGGATGTGTGGACCGGCTTTGGCAAGGTCACCTACTACGTCCTGTTCTTTATCCACGTGGGGACGCGGACGACATGGATTTGGCTCTGCAAGCCCCAGCCCGCTTCTTTGGCGCAATGCCCCCAGC
>CAIYQA010000002.1 GCA_903928175.1 uncultured Spartobacteria bacterium
CAGCGCCCTTGCAGGGCGCACCTGCTTGTTTTTCAGAGAACCCAGGGCGGCGCTCCGCTTGCCCTGGGCTGATTTCCTCTGCGCTTGCAGCGCGTAATAAATGCGCTCTGCCTTCCCTCGCCCTGAATGGGCGAAGCAAACCAGCCCAGGGCAACGCCCTGGGTTTACGCGAGAGAGCTTCGTGCCCTGAAAGGGCACTGGGAGATGCTTGTAATCCGTCCACACCTCACCTCTCCTTACCAGCGCCCATGCAGGGCGCACCTACTTGTTTTTCAGAGAACCCAGGGCGGCGCTCCGCTTGCCCTGGGCTGATTTCCTCTGCGCTTGCAGCGCGTAATAAATGCGCTCTAATGAGCTTGGATCATCTTTGTCGCGAGTGGAATGTATCCTCTCCGCATGACAAACTATTATCCCATCTAGGCCTTATTCTTCAGGCTGATCCAGCGCCGGACCGGTCCGATCCGCGTAGCTTTCCAGATGATCCGGCGTGAGGGGTTCGGAAAAACGGTAGTCCTGCCTGAACCAATTACCAAGATCGACCCGTTTGCAGCGAACCGAGCAAAACGGCCCCATCGGGTCGGCAAAAAAATCGCTCTCGCGTCCGCAAATGGGACATTTGATGGGTGTGGCCATTCCTAAAATAATACCTCCAGAACCTCCCTTTCGCAAGAGCAGCGCATTTTCGGGGTCCCCGGGGACCATTCTCTGCGTCTTTTCGCTTTCCCGGCGTTGACGCGGAGCACGCGACCTGTCTAGGGTAAGCTGATGCTCCCGGAAATCGAAAAACTTCTTGTTCTGCAGGATCGCGACCAGCGGATTCGAACCCTCAAAACCGAACTCAAAAACGCTCCCATTGAGCGCAAAGATTTGGAGGTGCGCCTTGCCGCCACCGCCGCCGGCGCGGAAAAAGCCAAGGCAAACCTGCGCGAATTGGAAGTGGAGAAAAAGCGCCTCGAAGTCGAAGCGCAAGCCAAGCGCGACCAGATCAACCGCTTCAAGGCCCAGCAGATGCAGACGCGCAAGAATGAAGAATTCCAGGCCTTGGGGAATGAAATCAACCATTTTGAGAAAGAAATTTCAAAAATCGAAGACCGCGAACTCGAAGTGATGGAGTTGATTGAAAAAGCAAAACCGGTGCTGGCCGATGCCGAACGTGCCGTGGCCGAAGCCAAAAGCAGGGTGGCGGCGCAGATCACCGATCTCGAAGCCAAAATCGCCACTCTTGGCGAGACCTTAAATACGATCGAATCCGAACGTGCAGCCCTTACGGAAGGCATCGACGAAGATATTCTGGATCAATACAACCGCCTCTTTGTTTCCAAAGGCGGCAACGCGGTGGTCGCCTTGGAACACGAGGTTTGCACCGGCTGCCACATGAAGCTGACCACGCAAACCCTCGTGCGCGTGCGCGGCGGCCAGCAGATCACCCATTGCGAGCAATGCGGGCGCATTTTGTATTGGACGATGTAGTCCTGTAGCAGCCCGGATCGATTGCGCGCCGTGCGCCAATCCCCGTCCTCCTTTCCAAAGCAAAAAGGCGATGCCCGTTCGGACATCGCCTTTTTGACAAACCAACCAAAGCGAATTAGCGCTTGGAGAATTGGAACCGCTTGCGGGCGCCGGGTTGACCGGACTTTTTACGTTCTTTCATACGCGGATCACGCATGAGATACCCTTCGGCCTTGAGCGCGGGGCGCAGTGTCACGTCCACCAGGAGCAGCGCACGGGCGATGCCGAGGCGGGCCGCTCCGGCCTGGCCGGTGGCGCCACCGCCGCTGGTGTTGATGGCGATGTCGAACGCGTTGTTGAGCTTGGTGAGCGTCAAGGGCGCGACAACGGTGTTCTGCAAATTGATCGTCGGAAAATATTCTTCAAACGGCCTGCCGTTGACGACGATTTTGCCTGTGCCGGCAGTGAGACGAATGCGGGCGACTGCCGTTTTGCGGCGTCCGGTGGCGTTATTAAGTTGGGTAGTTGCCATAAATGCTTGAAAAGTTAGATGGAAGTGACCGGGACGGGCTGTTGGGAAGCGTGCGGGTGTTCCGAGCCGGCGTAAACTTTCAGCTTGGTGAAAACGTGGCGGCCCAGGCGGTTGTGGGGAAGCATGCCTTTGACGGCGTGCTCGACCAAAAGCTCGGGATGTTTGGCGCGGCGTTGCTTGAGGTTTTCGGTATGATGGCCGCCCACGAAACCGGAGAAGCTCATATAGGTCTTGGCTTCTTCCTTTTTGCCCGTCACGCGGACCTTGTCGGCGTTGATGACGATCACAAAATCGCCCGTGTCCACATGGGAGGTATAAATCGCCTTCTCCTTGCCGCGCATCAGGGTGGCTGCCTTTACGGCCACACGACCCAGGACTTGGTCCTTGGCGTCAATGATCCACCAGTTGCGCTTCACCTCGTTGGCTTTAGCTGAAAATGTCTTCATATATACTACTAACTACTATTCTTACTGTCGAAAGGGCGAGCAAGGTAGTGGCGGGTGCCACCCCTGTCAATTGTTCTCTTGTGGCGGCGCAACATTCGCCGCGCCACCAACTCCCAACCACTCAGCTGGGTGATTTTTATCCGCCCTGAACCAGCAAGTAGAGCACCAATGGGACCGCCTCTGCAAGAAAGAAATAGGAAAAACTGCGTGCGCATTCCGCCATTGGCAATGCGGCCCGGCTCGTGCAAAGTGTCCCACTCCCTTATGTCTTCCGAAACCCTCACGCCCATGATGCAGCAGTATCAGAGCATCCGGCGGAGCCTGCCTGCGGATACGATCCTGATGTACCGGCTGGGCGATTTCTTCGAGATGTTCTTCGAAGACGCGAAGGAAGCCTCGGCGCTTTGCAATCTCGCCCTCACCAAGCGCGGCCAGACTCCCATGTGCGGCGTTCCGGCCCAGGCGGCGGACGGTTACATCGCCAAGCTCGTTGCGGCAGGGAAACGCGTGGCCATCTGCGACCAGATCGGCGACGCGCAGCCCGGCAAGATCGTCAAACGGGAGATCACGCAAGTCATCAGCCCGGGCACCATTGCGGATTTGAACCTTCTGGACGCCAAGCGCAACAACTACCTCGCGGCGGTTTTTGAGCACAAGGGCGTGTTCGGGTTCGCGTTTGTGGACACCAGCACCGGCGAGTTCCGCCTGACGGAATTGCCGGATGCCCCCGCATTGGAAGACGAGTTGGCCCGCGTCGCCCCCGCCGAGACGCTCATTGCCGATGACCAGCAAGCCACGCTGCCCGCCATCCCTTATGCCGTCGCTTGCGATGGCTATATTTTTCTGCCCGACCACGCCGGGTTTACCCTGCGCGACCATTTCAAAGTGCAATCGCTCGACGGGTTCGGCTGCTCCGGAATGACCGCCGCCACAGGTGCCGCAGGCGCGATCCTCCATTACCTCAAACACCAGATGCGCCGCCAGGCGGGCAACCTCCTCACGCTCTCGGTGTACCGCAACAGCGGCTACCTGACTATGGACGCCGTGACACAGGCCAACCTGGAGCTGGTGACCTCGCGCGGCGCTCGCAACATGAGCCTGCTCAATGCGCTCGACCGGACGATGACCCCGATGGGAGGCCGCCTGCTGCGCCATTGGCTTCTGCACCCTCTGCGCGAACTGGACCCGCTGGTTGCCCGCCAGCAGACGATTGCGGATTTGCTCGAAGATGCCTTTCTACTCAGCAAATTGCGCGAGACACTCAAGAGCATCCGGGACATCGAGCGCACCGTGGGGCGGTTGAGCGCGGCGGGCGGTAATGCGCGGGATCTGCTCGCGCTCAAGACCTCGCTGGATCAACTCCCCGAACTCCGCGCCCATCTCGGCGCGTTGCTGGCGGCGAAAAGCTTCGGGGCGTCCCACTGCGCCGCCCGCTCGCTCGCCGAACAGATTCACGCTGAAGTGATCGAGTTCCCCAAGTTGACCGCAGAACTGGCGCGCGCCCTTGTGGACGAACCGCCGCTTGCCATTAAAGAAGGCGGCATTTTCCGCGACGGCTTCAACGCGCAACTCGACGAGCTCCGCGCCGCCTGCCGCGAGGGCAAGGACTGGATCGCCGCCCTGCAACAGCAGGAGATCGAGGCCACCGGCATCAAATCGCTCAAAGTCCGTTTCACCTCGGTCTTCGGCTACTTCATCGAGATTACCAAGGCCAACCTGGGCAGCGTGCCGGAGCGCTACCACCGCAAGCAGACGACCGTCAACGGCGAACGGTTCATCACCCCCGAGCTCAAGGAGATGGAGGGGAAGATCCTCGGAGCCGACGAACGGGCCAAAAGCGTCGAATACGAACTGTTCGGCATCCTGCGCGAAAGGGTCTTGGACGACCTCATCCCGCTTCAGCAAACGGCGGCAGCCATCGCGGCGCTCGATGCCATCGCCTCGCTGGCCGAGACCGCGCGACTCTTCGGCTACTGCCGCCCGGTCCTCACCGACGGCTTGCGCCTTTCGATCGCCGACGGACGCCACCCCGTGCTCGACCAAAGCCTCGTGGAAGAGAAATTTGTCCCCAACGATGTGGAACTCGACGGCACAGACCACCGGCTCCACATCATCACCGGGCCAAACATGGCCGGTAAATCGACCTACATCCGGCAGGTCGCCCTCATCGTCCTCATGGCACAAATCGGGAGCTTCGTCCCGGCGACCCATGCGGAGATCGGCTTGGTGGACCGCATCTTCACGCGCGTGGGTGCCAACGACGACCTCTCGCGCGGGCAATCGACGTTCATGGTCGAGATGAACGAGACGGCGAACATCCTCAACAACGCCACCGAGCGCAGCCTCGTCATCCTCGACGAAATCGCGCGCGGCACCTCCACCTTCGATGGCCTTTCCATCGCCTGGAGCGTCGCGGAATTCCTCCACGACGCCGTGGGAGCCCGCACGCTTTTTGCCACGCACTACCACGAATTGACCGACCTCGAAGTGACCCGGCCCGGCGTGAAAAACTACAACGTGGCCGTGCGCGAATGGAACGACCAGATCATCTTCCTGCGCAAGATCGTGCGGGGCGGCGCGGACAAAAGCTACGGCATCCAGGTCGCGCGGCTCGCGGGATTGCCGGGAGCCGTCTTGGAGCGTGCGAAGGAAATCCTGGGCAACCTGGAACTGGCCGAACTCAACGCCGACGGCAAACCAAAGATTGCCGAGACCCCAAGCAAGCTCCCGCGGGTCAAAAAGAAAGCGCCGCCCCCCGAAGGCGACCGCCCGCAGATGGCACTGTTTTGAAGTGGAGATACAGTCGGGCAGAGGAGCGGCAATTTTTCAATGATCACGTTCTCAGAAATAGTTGAAGGGCTGCCCATCATTTTATCCCTCGTTGTCATCGAGGGGCTGCTTTCGGTCGATAACGCCCTTGCGATCGCGGCCATGGCGTCCGAATTGCCGAAAAAACAACAACAGCTCGCGTTGCGTCTGGGCATCATCGGCGCGTACGCCTTCCGCGCGCTGGCGCTGGTTTTCGTGGGGTGGATTATTGCCAATCCCTGGGTCAAGATTCTCGGGGCGGCTTATTTAATCTATTTGATGTGTGCCCATCTCACGAAGCAGAAGCCGGAGGAAGCCATCATCCAGCCCCACAAAAAAGCGGGATTGTGGATGACGGTCCTTTCCATCGAGGTGATGGATTTGAGCCTGAGCGTGGATAATGTCGTGGCGGCGGTCGCCCTCTCTTCCAAGCTCTGGCTGGTTTGCACGGGCGTTTTCATCGGCATTCTCGCGCTGCGCTACTTGGCGGGGATTTGCATCGGGCTTCTGGAGAGGCACCCCGTTCTCGCAAGCACGGCATTTCTGCTGGTCGGCTATGTCGGCATGCTTCTGCTCTACGAAATGGCTTCGGGCCAGGAGAGGGGTCCGTTGGAAAAATTCGCAGGGATCGTCGCGATTGTCCTTGCCACAATCCTCTATGGACGCAGCCCCAGGCTGCAAAGGATTTGCGCGCCCATGATCCGGGCCGCGCAAGTTCCCATGCGGTTCGTCTCGCACATTGTGGAGGCTGTGTTTTGGCCCTTGCGGGCGCTGTTTTGTTTTCTCAGGCGCTCGAGCCCGGCTTCCCGCTGATCGACTCAGCGATTCTCTGATTTTCATTTCCCTACAGCCCGGCGGGCACTGTGTTGCGATTGGTGGATAGGTTTTATGACTATTTTCCACCCCCTGTCCGCTTTTTCTCCGAGCCGCACAGGCCGTGCCACAATGGCCGCCGCCGTGTTTACCAAACCCGGTTGCGTCGAGTTCCGCAAAGTGGCGGTTCCCTCCCCGGAACCGCGCCAGGCCTGCGTGCGACTGGAAGGCTGCGGAGTCTGTGCGGAGAGTGTTGCGGCTTGGTTGGGGGAGGATACTACCTGCGAATACCCGCTGGCCCCCGGCGCTCCCGGCGGCGAAGCGTGGGGGCGGGTGGAAAGCGTCGGAAAAGAAGTGTGGGAGGTTGTGCCCGGGGATCGCGTGGGGGTTCTCACCACCACCGGGTTCGCGGAATATGCGAGCGTGGATGTGGATCTTTTGGTGCCTCTGCCGGAAGCGCTGGATGAGGAACCGTTTCCCGCGCGGGCTCTGGGCGGGGCGGTGAATGTATTTCGACGCAGCTTCATTGATAAAGGCGATACCGTCGCTGTGATCGGGCTCGGTTTTCTCGGCGCACTGGTCACCCAACTCGCCGTGCTGGCCGAAGCACGCGTGATCGCCGTGGGACGCCGTCCTTTCGCGTTGCGGATCGCCAAACAACTCGGCGCGGCGGTGGCCGTGATGCAAAAAGAGGACACGGACGATTTCCGCACTCTGGAAACCATCCGCACCATGAACGAAGGGCGGCCCTGCGATGTGGTCATCGAAGCCAGTGGCGTCCAGGGAGCGCTCGATCTCGCCGCGGAACTGACGCGGGATCGGGGTCGCCTCGTGGTGGCCGGATCGCACCGGAACGGTCCCCGGCTCGTGGACATGGCGCTTTGGAACCGGCGCGGTTTCGACCTCGTCAACGCCCACGAATCCTCGCCCGCCGTTCTGCGCGAGGGAATGCGCGAAGCCGCAGCAGCAGTAGCTTGCGGGCTGCTCCAGCCGGGGCTTCTCTACACTCACCGTTTTTCGCTCGGGCGACTCGATGACGCCCTGCGGCTGGCCGCCGAACGCCCACACGGTTTTATGAAAGCCTTGGTCTATTTTTAAATGCCGATGAATACGTTGCATGCAGCCAATGGTCCCCATGCGCCTTCCCGAATTTTGATGACCGCCGACGCCACCGAGGGCGTCTGGTCTTACGTGATGGAGCTGGTGCAGGCCTTGCGACCCAGCGGACTGGACATTCTCCTCGCGGTGATGGGGCCCGCGCTCTCTCCGCAACAGCGCGCCCAGGCGGCCCGGTTTGTTCACGTCGGGATCTGCGAAAAACCGTTCGCCCTCGAATGGATGAAGGATCCGTGGAGCGATGTGACCCAAGCGGGCGACTGGCTCCTGGAATTGGAGGAACAGTTTGAGCCCCACGTGGTCCACCTCAACCATTACTGCCACGGCTCGTTGCCCTGGAGCGCGCCGGTGATGATTTCCGCCCACGGTTGTGTGCTTTCCTGGTGGCAGGCGGTCCACGACGGGCAATCCCCCCACCCCTCGTGGACCCGCTACCAGGCGGAAGTCTCCGCCGGGTTGCGCGGCGCCAACATCGTGGTCGGACCCACCTGCGCAATGCTCAACGCGCTCACATTGCATTACGCCCCCACGCCTCGGTTTCTGCACTTTCAGAACGGCACACAGACTCCGGAATTTCGCGCAATCCCCATCGGATGCGACGCCGCGCGGTTCCGTCCGATGATGAAACGGGAATATGTCTTGAGCGCGGGTTGCCCGGGAGACAAAGCGCTGAATCTCGAAATGCTCGACGCTGTAGCCCAGGAATTCCCGTGGCCCATCGTGTTGGCAGGCAAGGGACCGCTTGTGGATGTCCGTTGCGGCTCACTGCCGCATTTGAACGCGCTCCCTGCGCCCGATGCCGAAGAAATGGCCTCCAAGCTCGGCCAGGCCGCAATCTTCGCCTTGCCCGCGAAATATGATCCGTTCGGGTTCACAACACTCGAAGCCGCACTCTCCGGCTGCGCGCTTGTGTTGGGCGATATCCCAAGCCTACGGGAAACCTGGGGGGACGTCGCCCTTTTCGCTCCCCCGGATGACCGGGAGGCGTTCGGCGCTGTTTTACACGGCCTCGTGGACGACGCCAATTTGCGCCGGGAGATGGCTACCCGTGCCCGGGAATGCGCGCTACAACTGACGCCGGAACGGATGGCCGGGAGTATTTTTGAATGTTACCAGGAACTTATGTTGCGGCAGACAGCCCCGACGGACCTGGAATTGGAAACCGCAGTTCACCGCTGACCTTTCCTAGCGGGATTCTACCCCACGCGAATTTTCAACCCGCCAGATTCCCGGACAACAACTCGTCCGCCGAGCGCGAGCAACCCCGCGGGATCGCCGCCGGGTCGCGCCCGATCAGTTCAAATCCCGCCCCGTGCCACACCGCCATGTCCTGTGTCTCAATGGCGGCGACGGAGCCGAGGTTGGCGAGATCGATGAGACGCAGGATGCCACGCCCGCCTTCCGGAACTTCGACGCCCGTCTCGGGATCGATCACCAGCGCTCGCGTCCAAGCCGGGCCGCGATGAGCGCCCTCCAGCCCGCGCGTGTACCATTGGGAACTGAGTTCCGTCATGCTGTATTCATTGAGGATCGCCTCGGGTTCGAGCCCGAGCGCAGCGCCAAATCGTTTATAAAGCTCCGGTTTGGCGAGTGCGCGTCCCGTGCCTTTGTAGCCGCCGGTTTCCATCGCCAGACTGCCCGCCGGGAGAAGAATCCGTTCGCGCCCGAGCTGTTCAAAGAGATGCAGAAAAGCCAGCGCCGTTCCCAACACCAGCACCGGGCAGGACGCGCTCACCCGGCGCAACGCGCTCACATCGAGCGCGCCTCCGGCGTCAATGCACCACGTTTGCGGGCCAAATGCCCCGAGCGTTCCCATCATGTGGCACAGCGAGGAGTGGGGCGCATCTCCGGGGCGTTGCGTGAGGATCACCTGCGGCAACGGCGGGAGCGCAAGCGCTTGCCAGGCGCGGAGAATGGAGGCCTCATAAAGCCGCAGCGAACGAAAATAGTGGCTGCCATACCCCTCGCCCGTGGTGCCGCTCGTGCGAAACGTGGCGCAGGATTCTGCTTCCGGGAAGACCCGCAATTTCGCATGGCGGAACGCGCCGGTCGGCACGGCGGGAATCTCGCGCCAGTCCTTCAACTCGGCAGGCGCTTTTTGAAACGCGCAGAATTGCCGGTAGGGAGCGTTGGCTTCCCGCTGAAACCGGAAAACCTCCAATGCCACGGCGTTGAACTCCGCGTCCGTGATTTCGCCGGAGGGCCGGTCGATCAGGGCAAGGAGTTGTTCTTCAAGTGCGGCGTAGGACATGCACACTTAATAAACCACGGAATGGACAGAGGGGAGGGTTTTTATTCTTTCCGCTCTGGGTTCAGAAACGGCTCGGCCTGCCACGTCCCATCCCTGTCGAGCGTGATCCGCACCGCGCCCGTGCGATCCTGCCGCAGGAGCCGGATGCCGAGCGCCTCGACCTGCGCGGCCCATTCCTCTTTGACCTGCTCCTCCGGCGGGAACGGCGTGCTGGAGGCGACGAGGGTCACGGGGCCGACGGCTTTGAGAAAATCGGGCGTGCCAGAGAAATCCTTGGCGTGCATTTGTTTGATCCAACAATCACTGCGCAATTCTTCCGCCGGGCCGTTTTCCAGCAGCCAGTTTTCCGTGAGGAATCCGGCGTCGGAACTCAACAAAATGCGTCGCCCCGCCACGTCGAGCCGCAGAACCAGCGCCTGGTCATCGGCGCGGCTGGCGTGGAAACCTTCCGGCGGAAAGAGGACGCGCAGAACCACGCCAGGCGCGAGCGTGAGCACATCACCACGCACGACGAGCGCTTTACCCTTGCCGGTTGATTCCAGCGCAGCATGCACCGCGCGGCGGTAGCTGGAGCGGTCACGCGGCGGGGTATCCACAATTTCCGCCGGAGCCATTTCACGCAACACATCCGATGCGCCGCCAATGTGCTGTGAGTCGCCGTGCGTGAGCACGAAGCCGTCCAACCTATTGATGCCCCGGCTGCGCAGATACGGGGCAATGCTGTAGGCAAAGGCAGAGGCGCTCCCGCAATCCACCAGCCAGTCCCGGCGGCCCGCGCTGTGCGTGCGCAGGTGAACGGCTCCGCCGCCGGGCACATCCAGAACTTCCAATTCGCAAAGCGGCGGGGTTTTGAGCGAGGGCATTTCCACAAAAACATGTCCGCCGGGAAGGGCTGCGAGAAAGGAAATGCCAACCAGCAGGGTTTTTGCGACGAGCCAATTGGCGTTGTTGAAAAGGACAGCCAGCCCTTGCCAAAACGTTCCCGCCAGCACTGAGGCAACCCCCAGGATCAACATGAGCCAGGCGAGCAGCACGGCAAACAGATTGGCGGGAATGGTGGACGGCGACCAGAGATGAAAATAGTACATCGTAAGCGGCATGGAGCCGATCCAGGCAATCGTGGAGACCCCCAACGCGCCCCAGATCTCGCGCTTCAGTCCGAAACCCAGGAATTGCGAGCGTGGAAAAAGCGCCCGTGGCAAAAACGGGTCGGGCTGCGCACCCCGGCTCAGCCATTCTTGAACAGGCCGGGCAAACGCCATGAGAAACGCCACCATTCCAAACGAAAGCTGAAAACCGGCGGTGAAAAGCTGGTTGGGAGACCACGCGAGGATCGCCAGGGTGGAGGCCCCGAGCGTGTTCCAGGATAGCGCGGGACGATCCAGGAGAAATCCGGCGAGCGCCAACGACGCCATCACTGTGGCTCGCAGGCTGCTGGGCGTGAGCCCCGTGGCATAGCAATAAACCCAAAGCAACGGGATCACGACGGCGGCCATCGCCCGCTTTCGCAGTCCGAATGCCTGGAGCAGCCAGGCCGCCATGCCCGCCAGCATCGCCACATTCATGCCGCTCACAGCGAAGAGGTGCATCGTGCCGGTGTATTGAAAAAGCGACTTCGTTTCCGCCAGCGATTCGCCCCGCGAGCCGAGCACCATGCTTTGGATCAGCGCGACAAGTTCCGGCGAATCCTCCAAATCCAGCGCCATGGTCCGCTCCATCCAATGCCGCAACGCGAGGGCATGTGCGACAAACGGCGGCCCGCAATTGTGCGCGAGAATCCGCGAATCATTCGCGTACCGGATGTTCAACTCGCAATAAATCCCCTGGCGCTGCCAGATGCGTGGGCTGTCGAAAACGCCCGGATTGCGCGGCGGCGCAAGCCGGTGCAGATCCCCATTCACCCGCACCCGGTCGCCATAGCGGGGCAGTTCCCCCATCCAGCGCACCAACACAGGAGCGGAAGTGCGCACGGTTTCGCCGTTGATGACGAGGGACTCCAGCCGAAGCTGAAACCGGGCGTTCGGGGCCGGTTCCTCGTCCACCACGCCGACAGCCTCCACCACACAACCTTGCGCCGGGAGGCGGGCCGCAAGCGCGGCTCCGGGACCGCTTTTCAAAAGATAAGCCTGCCAGGCAAAAAACAGCGCGGCAGTCGCCATCCAGGCGCAAACGGTGGAGCCACCGGGCACCTTTTGCCGATCCCCGTTCCGGCGCAACCGCAGCCCAACCGCTCCCCCGTAAAAAAGCAGCGACACGCCCATCGCCCAGACCCAAGACAGTTCGGCAGCCGTCGCATCTGCCCCAACGACCCCCATGATTGCGCAAAGCGCCAGAGGCGCGAGCGGTTGCCAGGGTTTGATCACGCCCCAAAGTTGAACGAAACCCCGCCAAGAAGACAAGCGCGTTCAGTTCAACCTGAGAACGGATGAGCCGCAAAAAGGCGCAAAAAGCGCAAAAAAGAGGGATGCTTGGGAAAGCGCCTACCTAGCGCTGGCTTATTTCCATGCTGGGGTGGAGACCGCTTGCGAATCTGAAAATTCGTCTGCGCTTTTACAGCTATTTCATCACCCAGGGAGCAAAAATATCCACGGCGCAGAGGAAAAGCGGGACATACAGAAAAAAGAGCGCCATGCGCAGCCAGGGTCGCACCGGCAGGGCCGGAACCGCGATTGCGCCCACGGTCCCCGCAAAAGCGAAGGCGAGCGCGTCAAAGTAGGGCTGGTAAACCGGAACAGGATAACGGTGATGCAGCAACCCGTCCGCAGCGAGCAGCAGCACGGGCAATAGAAAAGCGCCGCCCAATCCCCAAAACCACCATTTGCGTGAATACTCGTTCATGTTCCCCCCCCAACCAAAATCGATTGGGGGCGGGCAAAAGGGCGCTTCTACTTCTTGAGGAAGTGCAACTCCTGCATGGCTTCACGGGCGTAGAAGGTGCCCTGGTAACGGGAAGCAACGTCCTGGTAGGTCCGCGCCGCCTCTTCCTTCTTGCCTTGGAGTTTATAAAGCCGCGCCTGCGACATCATGGCAATGGGGGCCGTGTAAGCGTCCGGGTATTTGGAAAGGGCACTCGCGTTGGCGGCCAGGGCTTCATTCAGCTTGCCCTGGATCTCGTAGGTCGCGCCGAGGCTGATCCAGCCCCCGGCTGCCAGCGGATGCGCCGGGTATTTTTCCACAAAATTACGCAGCACCGCCGCGGATTCGTCGTATTTCTTTTCCGCGCGCAGCTTTTCGCCCAACCGCAGCGCGGCATCTCCTGCCGCTGTCGTGCCGGGGTATTGCTTTAGAACGGCCTCGAAATCGGCGACCGACTCGGCTTTTGCATAGAGAGTTTGCGCCCCGGTGGTGCGCAGGTAATCGTAAAGCTGGTAGGCGGCATAAAGAACCAGCGCAGCGGTGATGATGCCGGCATACGTCAAGATTTTGGTCTTGTACATATACCAAACCTCAAGCGGAGTCAGATGAACGGTTTCGGCGGGGTCAGGCGTCATAAATTAAGGAAGTGTGGTAACTTTTCAGAGGAGGAAGGAAAACTCAACTTAAATCCGTGCGGGGGTTTGTACACGGGTGCAATTAAAAGTGGGTGAATAAAAGCGGCTCCGCGCCGGAGGCGCTCGCCTCCGGGGAGCGCACGCGTCTCGCGTGTTGGCAGGGGCGTCCCGCCCATGCGAACTTCCAATCCTC
>CAIYQA010000003.1 GCA_903928175.1 uncultured Spartobacteria bacterium
CGGTCTGTTCTGTAAAGGATCCCCCCGGTCCGCACCCTGCCACCCCGTTGGGGGTGAGCCGATGGGTGAATCCAAACCGGGGGTGTCGCTTCGCTCAACCCCCGGCTATTCTCTCAAGAACCCTTCGGGTTCATTGTTTGTTGTTGGCCTCACGTAGAGGTATCCTCCCACGGTCGTCAGGCCACTCAAGAACCTTTCGGGTTTCGTTGTTTGTTATTTAGGCTCTGCAAGAAAAAAGCCCACGAATACAAGCTCGTGGGCTTTTGGTTTACAATTTAACGGGAGGTGAGCACTAGAACGGGATGTCGTCGCCTTCCACGTCCAGGTCCGGGTCGGCCGGGGCTTTGGGCGCGGTGGCGGGGCGACTGGCTGGGCGTTGCTGCTGCGGACGCGAGGAGCGGGGCTCTTCGTCGTATTCGGTGCGGCTTGCACCACCTCCACCGCCGCCTTCGCGGCTGCCGAGCATTTGCATCTCTTCGCCTACGATCTTGATCTTGCTGCGCTTCTGGCCGGTTGTTTTGTCCTCCCAAGTGTCGAGCTGGAGGCGACCTTCGATGTAAACCGAGCGGCCCTTTTTGAGATACTCGTTGGCGATTTCCGCCGTGCGCCCCCACAGGGTGACGTCCACGAACGTTGTCTCTTCGCGTTTCTCGCCGTTGTCCGCGGTGTAGCGGCGGTTGACCGCCAGGCCAAGGTCGACCAAGGCGGTGCCTTTGGGCGTGTAACGAATTTCGGGATCACGGGTGATGTTCCCGATCAGCATGACTTTGTTCAGATTTGCCATAAGTGGTGCCCGGTTCGGTTGTAGGTAGTGGGGGAGGGGCCTGGACTACGCGGCTGCCGCTTTTTTCGCGGCGAGCTTGGTGTAGTTCTGGCGGTAAACTTCGCCATCGAGTTTGAGTTTGCCGCGCAGTTTTTCAAGCACAACCGGCGTGGCTTCGAAGATGAAATTGACGTAATAGCCGGCGTCGAGCTTGCCTTTCACGTAGCTGAAATGGCGGCGGTCCATCTTTTGAACGGACTCGATTTTCGCGCCTTCTTTGGCGAAGTCGCCTTCCAGGCGTTCGACGGCTTCTTTCACGGCTTCGTCGCCGCCTTTGATGTTGAGGATGAGGAGTGCTTCGTAACGGTTCTTCATGGTATGAGAGGTTTGGGTCTAGTTGAAATGATTCATGGCAGCTTGCAAGCCGCGATTTTGGGCAAATGTGATGGCGTCGGCGGCTCGTTCCAGCGCGGCTTCCAATTCCGGGAGTTCCTCGGCGGAAAAACGCCCCAGCACATGGTTGACCATGCCGCCAGCAGCCCCGCCGATGCCGATCCGCAACCGGGGAATTTCCAAGGTGCCAAGGTGCTCGATGACGGATTGCATGCCGTTGTGGCCTCCGGCGGAGCCGTCGGGCCGGAACCGCAGTTTGCCCAGCGGGAGCGCCAGATCGTCATAGACGACCAGCATTTCCGCAGGGGGCACTTTGTAGAAGTGGGCCACGCCGTTCACCGGGTTGCCGCTGAGGTTCATGAAACTCGTCGGCTTGCAGCAAACGACCCCTTCGCAGTCGGCAATCTGCGCCTTCCATTTCTTCTCCGTGCGCCAGGGCGCGTCGGAGCGGGCGGCGAGTTTGTCGAGCACCATAAACCCCACGTTGTGCCGCGTCTGCTCGTATTCGCGCCCCGGGTTTCCCAACCCGACGATGAGGCGAAAACTTTGCCGCGCGGCGTTCAATTACTTCTTCTCTTCGGCGGCGGGCTTCTTCTCCTTGATGACTTCCGGAGCCGCAGGGGCTTCGGCTGCCGGAGCTTCGGCTGCCACGTTCGGTTCGGCCACGAGGAAGACGGTGACGTCGCCATCCACTGCGGTGACGCCCGCCGGGAGTTGGAGGTCTTTCACGTGGATCGCATCGCCGACGTTGAGCGCGGTGACGTCCACATTGAGGACTTCGGGGAGATCCTTGGGCAAGCACTTGATGGTGATCGAGCGCACCAACTGCTCGAGGATGCCGCCGAAGCTCTTGACGCCCACGGGTTCGCCCACTGCTTCCACGGGGATGCTGGATTCGATTTCCTCGTCGGCAGAGACGCCATGGAAATCGACGTGCAACACCGCCTGGGTGACGGGGTGGTGCTGGACTTCCTGGATGATCGCCAGGCGGCTGGCCCCGCCGGTGATGGCGAGTTCGACCAGCAGATGCTCGCCCACGGCGTGGGAAAGGAGTGTGTCGATGTCGCGCGCGCCCACTTGCAGGCAGACGGGCGTCTCGTTGTGGGAGTAGATGACTGCCGGGACAAAACCCTGGCTTTTGATTTTATTCACCGCGGTGCGGCCCGTTTCAGAGCGAACCTGAGCGGCGAGTTTGACTTGTTTTGCCATAGCTTACTTGTTTCCTTTGAGTTCAAATAGCGAACTGACGGATTCGTCGTTGTGAATCCGCTTGATCCCTTCGCCGAGGAGTTCCGCGATGCAGAGCACGGTGAGCGGCACGCCTGCGCACACGCGCACGGGCACGCTGTTGGTGGTGATGAGTTCGACGATTTCCGAGGCCTTGAAGCGTTCGATCGCCAAATCCGACAAAACCGCATGGGAGACCGCCGCGTAGATGGTCTTGGCGCCGTGCTTTTTCAAAATGGTCGCCGCGCTGGTCAAGGTTCCCGCAGTCTCGGTGAGGTCGTCCACGATGATCACGTCCTTGTCCGCAACGTCGCCGATGACGTGCAGATGCTCGATTTCCGTCGCGCTCTTGCGGCGTTTGGCGACGATGGCGAGACCGGCCCCGAGCGCCTGCGCATAATGCCCCGCGTTTTTCACGCCGCCCACGTCGGGCGAGACGACCACGAGATCCTGGATGTTTTTCTTTGCCAGGTACCGATGGATCACCGGGAGGGCCTGCAGGTGGTCCACCGGGATATCAAAAAACCCGGCCACTTGCTGTGCATGGAGGTCCATGGTCAACACCCGGTCCACACCGGCGGCGGTCAAAAGATTGGCGATGAGTTTCGCAGTGATCGGCACCCGCGGCTGGTCTTTGCGGTCCTGCCGCGCGTAGCCAAAGAACGGGATGACGGCGGTGATCCGCGCGGCGCTGGCCCGGCGGGCGGCGTCCACCATGATGAGCAGCTCCATCAGGTTCTGGTTCGTCGGCGGGCTCGTCGGCTGGACGAGAAACACATCCCGGCCCCGCACGTTCTCGTTGATCTTGACGAAGGTTTCCCCGTCCGGGAAGGAGTCCACAGTGGCGTCCCCCAATGGGACCCCCACATATTCAGCAATACGGCGGGCAAGCTCACGGTGGGCGGAACCACTAAAAATTTTCATTTCTGAGGAATGGGACATCATCGGCGTGTTTTGGCGAAAGGAGGGAGACTCTATGCCGCCCAAAAATAATATCAATCGCAAACTTCAGCGGTGCACCCCGCTGGGCGTCCGGGAGGGGGGAGAGGGGGCGATTTGGGCCGGAATGCCGCCGTTTTTTAGCGGGATAAATCGTGCAAACCCGTCCCAATTCGGATGCCAGGCCGGGAACGGATGCCCCCGAAAAACAGCTTTTGTAAGTCGCTCAGGATCAGGAATATCAGGAAAACCACTACCCCTTTAACCGAGTTAAAACGGCTTGCCTGCCTCACGAAATTTTCTTTTGCTTGGCACCGCGAGATTTGCATCGCACCAACAGAAACAAACCAAAAAAAACCATATCATGAAAAAACTCACACTTAGCGCTTTGGCCGCAGTCGCGGTGGTCGGGACGGCGTTCGCCGGACCCTGCCCCGTAGAGTCCAAGGAATTCAAGCAACCGTGCGCCACGCCTTGCTTTAGGGATCAAGAGTTCCAGATCGACCTCTTTTATTCCTATAACGATGCGCAGCACGTTGATCCCCGGGAGGGCGATCGCACCTTCACGCAGCCAACGGCAATAACCCCCGTTCCTCCGAACAGCGTTCGGGCCAGTAACCTCATCAACAATCCCGCTCTCGTACCGTCCGGCACGACAGTGGACACCACCTCTGTGGCCGGGTTGCGGAATCTCGGCCAGTTCTTCAATGACGGCAGTGGGGGAGGCGTTGGCTTGAACTACTTCTTCACCCGTTACGTAGGTGTCGGCGTTGAAGGCAATTGGTGGAAAGGCATCCGGGACAATCAAGACAACTTCAATAGTGGCTTTGCCATTCGTGATGTGCTCGATGGTCCTGCGATGGTTGGCGCTGCCACCACCGTTGCCGCAAACCTGCGTGCCGCTGGTGAAAACGCGGTTGCGGTTGACCCGAACACCGTTGTGGTCACGCGGAGTCGGGTTACGAATCGCACCAAAGATCGGTCTATCGCGAACCAAGTTACCGGCAGCTTGATCCTCCGGTATCCCTTCGAGGGGCCGATCTGCTGGGCGCCGTATATCTTCGGCGGTGGCGGCGGGGTTTTCGACAATGACAGTGTCGGCTTCGGCCACATTGGCTTGGGCGTGGAATTCCGTGTGACCCCTTATATGGGCTTCTTTGCCGACTGGCGCTGGGAGTTCATGAGCCGTACGCGCAATGATGATAACAACCGGGACTTCGCTCGTACCGTCGGAATCAACACTGTCGATTTTAACGGCAACGACAAGCGGCAGGATGTGAACATGACCCGTGTGGGTATTCGTTTCGCATTCTAAAATTCACCACAGAAAATCCAGTAAAAACCAGAACGCCGGGGCTCAAGGGCCCCGGCGTTTTTTTCTCCCTGGAACGGAGGGGATTCGCCACAGGGATACGAAGCGCACGAAGGTTGTCGTGGAATCATTTGCTGCTGGAATGAGGTTCACGCCAGCTTGCGCGTCACTTCCACCAGCTTGCGGGCAAGACCTTGGACGGATTTTTGTTTTTGGGCATCTTTGAGCGCGCCATTTTCCTCGAAAGCTTCATCCGCTTTGGGAATGGAAACTTGGCCGGGCAACACAAAGACGCCGATGTTGCCCAGAATGGCCCGGACATGCACCAGCGCGCGCAATCCCCCCAGCGCACCCGGCGAGGCGCTCACCAGGGCGCAGGTTTTGCCGGTGTAGGCGAGCAGCGGCGGTTCGTCAGCGGTTTCCGCGCGCGAAACCCAGTCGATGACATTCTTGAGCACCCCGGTGATGGAGCTGTTGTATTCGGGCGAGGAAATGAGCAACCCGTGATGGCTCACGAAGAGCGCTTTCAATTTTTTGGCGTTCTCGGGGAGCCCGTGGGCGTCTTCGTCGTCCTGGTTCAAAACCGGCAGCAGAAAATCGAGCAGATCGATGAGGGTCACTTCCGCACCCGCCGCGCGTGCTCCCTCGACGGCGATTTTGATCAGTCGTTTGTTGAAAGAACCGGCGCGCAAGCTGCCGGCAAATGCGAGAATGCGTGGAGTTTCGACCATGGGAACCTCTCTTAAGGCTACGGAGGTCGAAGCAAAGATGGTTTTAAGAAATCAGGAAGCCAGGAAACCAGGAAAAAATCATCAGGAAATCAGGAAATTAGGAAAAGAGAAGGATCACCCAACCTGCTTGTCATCCCGAACGCAGTGAGGGACCTCGCAAGCGATTCCCGGCACGAAAATCCATCAATCAGGAGAAGACGATCAGGAATCCAGGAAACCAGGAAAAGAGAAGAATGGCCCAGCTTGCTTGTCATCCCAAACGCAGTGAGGGACCTCGCAAGCGATTCCCGACCAACGA
>CAIYQA010000004.1 GCA_903928175.1 uncultured Spartobacteria bacterium
ACAAATGCAAATCCACGGCTTTTGCCCGTGAATTTGTCCTGCACCAGCATCACGTCACTGACGGTGCCAGCTTGACCAAAAAGGTCCTGCAGATCGGGTTCCGTTACGTTAAAGGGAAGGTTCCCCACGTAAAGTTTGTTGTTCATACTGATAACTGCCAGACACTGCGGTGACGGTTCCCGGTCATCGGTCTCAAGTCGCCACTGATTAACTCAATTGCAAACTCCCCTGCCCCAACACTGCTGACTGAACCGCACAGTAGCCGGATTCCGGTGCATGAAAAGCAAAATCCGTGTCCTGTTTTATCGTATTTACCCGGTCCGGGAACCCCTGATCCGCACGACCCACCCCCGTTTCAGCCTGTTCCCGTTATTTTTTTTGAACGAACCCCACAGTGCCCTGTCTGACTTTACGTTGAGGGGGTGATTCGGGCCGTGCGCGGGTTTTTAAGATAAAGGGGTTTGTTTTTACCGTGCGCGGCCCGAATCTTTTTTTCCGGGATTGCGATTTCGCGCTTCTCGATTTAGGCAGTTGGGGGTGACAACTTTTTCTTTTTCCGCTGACGAAACGATCCGTGCCGCCTTGGCCGAGGATATTGGAGCCGGAGACGCGACGTGCGCCTATTTTGTCGATCCCACACAGAGCGGGCATGCCCGGATCATCGCCAAGGAAACCGGGGTCGCCGCCGGGGTCGAAGTGGCCGCGGAGGTGTTTCGGCAAGTCGATCCCGCACTGGAGGTCCACATCTTACAGCCCTCGGGCAGCCGGGTGACGCCGGGGGTGCCGGTGCTCTCTATTTCAGGGCCCGTGCGCTCCCTTTTGACCGCCGAACGCGTGGCGCTGAATTTTTTGCAGCAGCTTTCCGGCGTGGCGACACTTACCCGGCGGTTCGTGGATGCCGTGGAAGCGGTGCCGGGGGCGCGCGCCAAAATTCTCGACACCCGCAAGACCACGCCCGGCTTGCGGGCGTTGGAAAAAGCGGCGGTGAAAGCCGGCGGGGGCACGAATCACCGGTTTGGGCTCTACGACATGGTGATGGTCAAAGATAATCACCTCGCCGCGCGCGACGACCTGGATTTTCTGCGCAGCGCGATCGCGCGGCTCGCGGCGGAGCGCCCCGGGGTGCGCGTGGAACTGGAAGCGGATACCGTGGAGCAAGTGCGCGGATTTCTGACGCTGGAAGGGGTGGCTGTGATCCTGCTCGACAATATGACGCTCGATCAGATGCGCGAATGCGTCGCCCTGGGAGCGGGCCGGGTGCAATTTGAGGCCAGCGGCGGAGTGAACCTGCAAACCGTGGCGGCAATCGCCGCGACGGGGGTCGATTTTATTTCGGTTGGCGCGCTCACCCATTCCGCCCCGGCGCTCGATTTCTCGCTCGATTTGCAGCGGGAGCGATGAATAGGTCCTATACGACTTATAGGGACCCATGAACACCGCAACTCCACCACTCAACGCCGAAGCCCTTTCCGCGCTGCTGCCTGCGATGCGGCGCATCGGCCGCGAAATCGTGGTGCTGGCCGAAACCGGCTCGACCAACGACGAAGCGGCGCAACTCGGACGCGCCGGAGTTGCCGAAGGGCTGGTGCTTTTCGCCGAGCGCCAAACCGCCGGGCGCGGGCGGCTGGGGCGCAAATGGGAATCGGCGGCGCAGAAAGGGCTCTGGTTTTCGCTGCTGCTGCGGCCCGCGTTTGCGCTGGCGGATTGGTCGCGGCTGACCACCTGGGCGGCGGTCGCCATTGCGCGCGGCATTGAGGAAGCGCTTCCCGGTTGCCGCGCCGCGATCAAATGGCCCAACGACATTTACCTCTCAGGCAAAAAAGCGGTGGGCATCCTCTGCGAAAGTGTGGCGGGGCCGGGCGGTTACGCCGTGGTTGGCATCGGCGTGAACGTCAATCACGCGCGCGACGATTTTCCCGAGGAACTCCTCACCAAAGCAACCTCTCTGCGAGAGTCAGCGGGCGCGGAAGCCGAACCGCTGGATCGGCACGCAGTCGCCGCGGCGTTTTTGCGCGCGCTCGACGGGCTCTACCCCGCATTGGAAAATGATTTTGCCGACATTGTCGCCGAAGCCGAGGCCCGGAGCTTTTTGGTGGGGCGCCGGATTACCGTCCACGGCCCGCAGGAGACTTACGAGGCAACCGCCGAGGGGCTCGAAGCCGACGGGAGTTTACGGGTGCGTTGTGCAGAGGGCGTCACGCGGCTGGTCTGCGGCGGAGAGGTGAGCGTGTCGGCGGTTTTCTAGGACGAAACCGGGGGGCTATTTGGATCAACGTATCCCCGGCTAACCAATATGTCGGTTCGATTTGCCAAGATTGCACTCCGAGCAAAGGCATTGGAGGTTCGTAAAAACAGTTTCACCACCATTCGCCCAAGGCACAACATGATCTATGTGCAACTGGACCCTCGCCTCGGTAGCTGGCGAGTGCCCACACTTTACACAGCGGAAATTGTCACGTTTAAGCACTTCGTAGCGAAGAGAAAGCGAGATTTCCCGTCGTGTTTTATGCGTGGGCTGCTTGATTGAGGGCACAGATTGCACCTGAGCTTCCCGCTCGATTTCCGCGACAGACGCTCCCGATTTCCACGACAGAAATTCAAGGCAGATGTTATGCCAAGGCTTCTGAAACTCTTTTTGGTAACGAGAAATCGAGATTGGAGACAACGGCTGTTTCATTTCCTTGGCTCGTGGCTGGCGATTTAACTTTTGCCAGACATGGTCGAGGTTCTCGAAGAGGCTTTGATTCGAGACAGATCGCTGGTAGCGAGGAGCTAGCCCCGCCGATTCGCAAAATGCTTTCCAACTACCAAAGTGGTTTGTGACGGTTGCTTCAGCAATTCCCGTGGCTTCTGAAAATGAACGGCTGGATACGAAAGCCACGCCTGCGTTCTGAGCAAAAGCCTTGAGACGCTCGACAATCTCAGCATCGGAGTATTCGCCATACCGTTTGATTGAGTAGTCGGTCATGAGAGATATATCCCGCTAGGGTGTGCGGCCATCCGAATCTATACCCTCAAACCCTGCCCAAACCCAGCGAACCGGGCAAGCCTTAATACCATTTATACGATTCCGTCGGTGGAATTGTCCCTTATCTCCCCGGAGCAAGCTCGAACAAATAGCCGCGCAGGTATTCGGTCTCGGGCAGATTTAATATTACGGGATGATCCGCTGCCTGGCCAAACCGCACGAGTTGGCGCAAGGTCTTCTTCGCATCCACGGCGGCGTCGGCGATGACTTCGCGGAACAGCTCGTCATTCACATGGTGCGAGCAGGAGAAGGTCGCGAGCAGTCCGCCCGGGGCGAGCAGCTTGAGGGCGCGCAGGTGGATTTCCTTGTAGCCGCGCAGGGCGTCGTTGAGTTTTTCTTTCGATTTTGTGAACGAGGGCGGATCGAGCACAATAAGATCATATTGTGCCCCTGCCCGCTCCTGGTCGTTGAGGTAGTCGAAGACGTTCGCGGCGATGGCGTCCACTTTGAGTTCGTTGCGCTCGGCGTTTTGACGGATCAACTCCACGCAGTCGGCACTGATCTCCACGGCCCGGACGCTGGCGGCACCGGCTTTGGCGCAGGCGAGGGCGAACGCGCCCTGGTTTGAAAAGCAGTCGAGCACGCGTTTGCCCACAGCCCATGGGGCGACGCCCGCGTAGTTGTCGAGTTGGTCGAGGTAGAAGCCTGTTTTCTGGCCGTGCAGCAGATCGACCTCGAATCGCAGCCCAAGCACTTCAATGGGAACGGTGGGCGGCACTTCGCCCCAAAGGACTCCGACGACCGGCTCCATGCCTTCGGCGCGGCGGATCGGCGCGTCATTGCGTTCGAGGATGGCCTTGGGCGCGCACAGTTCGCGCAGGGCATCGACGATCAGATGCTTGCGCAGGTCCATCGCGAGCGTCAGCGTCTGGAGCACGAGGCAATCGCCGTACCGATCCACGATGACTCCCGGCAGCCCGTCGCTTTCGCTCCAGACCAGGCGGCCCAATTTCGGGTTTACGCCGCGGCGCGCGCGGTATTCGATGGCTTGCTGGATACGGCGCAGGAAGAAATCGGCATCGAGATCCTGCCGCTGGCGCGAGAAACGCCGGGCGATGATCTGGGATTTGGAATTGTAAATGGCCGAGCCGAGCAAGCGGTCCTTGCCGTCTTTGATCGTGATGACGGAGCCGTCCTCCGGCGTGCCAAAGGCTTTGAGCACTTCGGAGAAATAGACCCACTCGTGGCCGTGAAGAATGCGGGACCGGGGACGGATGATGATGCCTGCCATAAAATGACCTTCGTTTGCGATGGGGTGGCAGTGCAACTGCCCTGATAATTGCGTTCCCAAGTGCAACTTGGGAACGAGGAAATGAGTGAGAAAAAAAACAACGGCCAGCGGCGTGGTGAGACGACCGCTGGCCGGAAATTGGAGTGGCTGGATTTACGCTGCTTTGGCCGCTGCTGCTCTCTTGCTCTCAAGGGCTGCTACGGCTTTCTTGAGGATGGCGAGAAATGCGGGTTCGTCCGAGATGGCCATATCGGAGAGCACCTTGCGGTCGAGTTGGTTGCCGCAAGCGACAAGACCTTCTGCAAACCGGCTGTAGGTGATGCCGTTGGCGCGGCAGGCGGCGTTGAGACGCACGATCCAGAGTTTCCGGAAGTTGCGCTTGCGGGTTTTCCGGTCGCGATACGACCAGTATTCCGCTTTCATGATCGCGTTTTTCGCGTAGCGGAACAGTTTACTGCGGCGGCCACGGAAGCCCTTGGCCTTGTCGAGCATCCGCTTGCGGCGTTCGCGACTGGCGGGTGCGTTGGTTGCTCTTGGCATGTTATTTCCTTTCTTTCAGCGTGCTGTTTATGGGTTGTAACGTCTGCCCGGACCTCGCTCGCTGATGAGACCCCGTTTTGGGATCAGGAGGGCGGACGCTGCTGTTAACGCGTGGTTACGCGAACGGCATGTTCTCTTTAATCCGAGCCATATCGGTTTTGTCCACGAGGGCGGATTTTGCAAGCTGACGCTTGGTCTTCGCGCTCTTGCTTTGCAGCAAGTGCCGTTTGCCGGCTTGAGAGCGAAGGATTTTTCCTGTCCCGGTGATTTTGAACCGTTTGGCCACGGCCTTCTTCGTCTTACGACGTGCGATTGACTTAGGCATGGGTTGGGCAAAATAGGGACCGGGGAAAAAATGGCAAGCGTTTTCTCTGTCAACCGAAGCGAAAAACGCACGAATACAGCCCCGACACCCCGGTTTGCTCCCGTTTGACCGGCACGCGCAGCACGCGGGTGTACATTTCCTGTTCCAGTCGCGCAAGGAGCGCCGGGTAGGCTGCGAGGAGGTCCGCCAACGGCGTATGGTATTCCACAATCCGCAGCCCGGCCTCGTCCTGCTCCAGTTCGGCCATGCACCCCTCGGCATCGCGAATCGCGGCAAACGCTTCGGCGCGCGCCTGCACGGTTTCGCCTTTGACCCGCGCCAGGCACCCCTCGATTTTGCGCTGGAACACGATGAACAGGAGTTTTTCGGGCGCGACCGGCCCATACATGGCTTGGGCGGAATCGAGGAGGGCTAGGGTCATTTCATTGCTGGCGACGGGGAAAAGTTCGTGGGCTTTGCGTGTGAGTCGATAGGCCATCTCGGGGCGGCCTGTCTGGGTGGCAGGCTTCGGGCGTCGCCAGGTATCGAGGTAGCCGAGGCGCTCCAGTTCCACGCAATGCTGTTTGGCGCCCATGTAGCTCATCCCCAGCGCGGTCGCGAGTTCGCCGACGCTCATCCCCTGGGTGCGCTTGAGCCGGTTCACCACGCGCAACCGCTGGCTTTTGCCGATCTCTGTGATGAGGCGTTGGTTCACGGGGAAAGGTTTATACGGAAACAGGGCGAAGCGCAATTCTTACCCATATTCCCAAAATGGGTGGAACGAAGAGGGTGTCGCGCAAAGAACGCCAAGGACGCAAAGGGAAAAACCGCACTCCTATCTCTCCTTTGCGCTCTTTGCGGCCTTTGCGCGAAAATCTCTCCTCGGCTTCCGCTTATTGCCCCGGGTTCAAGCAGTTCGCCGCGCTCTCCACAGTGCCGCCTCCGGGGAGTTTGCCGATCAAATCGAGTGATTTGGCCTGCGATTTTTTAAAGATGCCCCCGCTCCCGTCCTTGCGAATGACCACAAAGCCTTTGTCACCAAAGGGCTTGGCATTGGGATCGTTCAACGGGGTGTTGTAGGTGTAGTTTTTGCTCACCAAAAAGACCGTGTCCGCAGGGTCATCTTTTTTGACGAGAAAAACTTTGAAGGCGCAGTTTTCCTCTGTAAACGCCGGGATGAGAACCCCGTTACTGGCGGAAGTGAGCATACCGGCATCAGGATAGGGAATGCACCCAGCGGCGGAGAAAATCTTAAATCGCCGGGCTTTAAATAGTTATTACTCAACAAGATGTTCACAAAATCGGAGAGGTTGGCAATGCGGCC
>CAIYQA010000005.1 GCA_903928175.1 uncultured Spartobacteria bacterium
ATGCTGGCGCGCAGGGCGTCGAAACTCACCGGTTTGGTCATGTGTTCATCGAAACCGGCGGCCAGGCTTTGGCGAATGTCCTCTTCGGTTCCGTAGCCGCTGAGCGCGATTCCGTGCAAGCCGTAAGCCTTTTTTACTTTGCGGATAATCTCCAATCCACTGCCGTCAGGCAGGCCCAGGTCGCTGATGAGCAAATCAAAGTGTTCCTTTGAGGCAAGCTCCAGCGCGCCTTGCACGTTGCGGGCTGTCGCGACGCCGTATCCCCATCGGCCCAGAAGCCTGGACATCGTTTGCAGCGTATCTGCGTGGTCGTCCACCAAAAGGATTTTTCGGGGTGTCTCCTCGCGTGGCGCGGGAGAGACTGCGGGCGGCAGCGGTTTTGAGGGAACGGAAATGGTGGGCAATTCCACTGTGAAAGTCGCCCCCTGGTCTTTGCCCGCGCTGTCGGCCCGGAGGGTGCCCTTGTGCATTTCCACCATGGCCCGGGCGATGCTCAGGCCCAGCCCCAATCCCCCGAATTGCCGGTTTTTGCCGGGCTGCCCCTGCTCGAAGAGATCGAAAATCCGCGGCAGCAATTCCGGTTCAATGCCGATGCCGGTATCGGAAATCTCCAGCCGCACGCGTCCGTCGGTATTTGAACTGCGCAGTTCGATCCGCCCGTTTTCCGGGGTGAATTTCACGGCATTCCGGAGCAGGTTCCAAAAGACTTGCCGCAGGCGGGCCGAGTCGCCCCAGACGTGATGTTGGGCGGCTTTGAGATCCAGGACGATTTCCAGGTGTCTGGCCTTTATGGGGTTCTGGCAAATGGTCAGTGCCATTTGCAGGCAATCATACACATCCACCGGCTCTTGCTGGAGTTCGACTTTGCCCCGGCTGATCCGGGTGACATCCAACAAATCGTCGATGAGCCTGGCCTCCATTTCCACATTGCGGCGGATGATTTCCATGTCTGCCATCAATTCCGGGGTGAGCGTGCCTTCAATTCCCATCGCGGTGATCGTGGCCAGCACCGGCATCAAGGGCGTGCGCAATTCATGACTGAGCACGGCAATAAACTGGTCCTTTGCTTGATTGGCCGTTTCCGCGGCCTCTTTGGCTTTGAGGAGCGCATCCTCCACCCGCTTGCGCTCCGCCTCGTGGATGAAGCTGTCCAAGGCAAAGCTGATCTCGTTCGCCATTCCTGTCAGGAGATTTTGCATCTCTTCGTCAAACACGTGAGCGACATCGCTATAAATGGAGAGGGCGCCAATCGGTTTTCCCTGCCTGCGGATGGGCAGTGAGGCCACGGCTGCCCAGCCGAAATGTGCAGCGCGTTCGTGCCAGAAAGTGGTGTTCGGGTCGTTTCCGAAATCCTGAAACCAAGCGGGCTGGTTCTCACGAATCGCCTTGCCCACCGGGCCGCGCCCGAACGGTTTATCCGGGTGCACAGAAATGTGGATGCCGTCCAAATATTCGGTGCCGCTCCCGAAGCAAGCTTTCGGGTGGACTTCTCCGGTGGTTTCGTCAACCAAACCAAACCACGCCATTTTCAGGTTGCCAAATTGCACTACATCCTTGCAGATGATCGGCATCAACTCCTCGAAGTTGTGGGAATGCACGATGGCTTTGTTGCATTCGCTTAATGCGGCATAGAGCTGGCCCAGGCGCACAATGCGGGCTTCGGCGGCCTTGCGCTCGGTGAGATCCAAAATGAAGGCACAGCCTTCCTCCCTGGCATCGTCCACCACCACTGCGGAGACGAGTACCGGCACCTGCCTGCCTTGTTTGCTGAAATAGGCTTTTTCATAGGGGAAACAGCGCCCCGTTGTTCGTAGCTCTTTGAGAGCCTGCTTATCGCGCATGCGGAACTCTTCGGGGGTCGTTTGGGCCCAATTCACGCGGCCCGCCTGGAGGTCTTCGCGGCTGTAGCCGATCATTTGGAGAAAATGCTGGTTGGACTCCAGAACGGAACCGCCCATTTTCCAACGGATGAAGCCGACGGGGATGCCTTCGAGGAACCGGCGCAATATTTCTTCGCTTTTCCTGAGCGCTTCCTCCGCCCGTTTGCGCTCGGTGGTGACCTCCGTGTAAATGACAATGCCACTGATTTCGCCATCCGCGCGGAACCACGGCCTGCATTCCCAGCGAGTATAGGTAATGGAGCCGTCCGGGCGTCGGAATTGATCGTCGTCATTCCGCTCGATTGCGCCGGCCAGGCAGCGCTGATGCACCCCTTTCCACCTTTCCGGCAGTTCGGGAAAAACTTCGTAATGTTTTTTCCCAATGATGTCGTTTTCCTGGACGTTGTAGTCGTGCAGGAAGCGGTCGCTGACGAAGATATAACGGAGATTCTTATCGAGCACCGCGATGGCATTGGGATCATGCTGGATGATGTAGCGCATCCATTCCACCTGCTTGTGCAGTTCTTGCGGTATCTTTTCCTCTTCGGGGATCTCGCATGGTTGGTTCATCTCGCCACCTTTCTGGCCGACCGGGTGCAAATAACATGCCCCAACACAGAGTGAAGTAAGGCATCCAGCTTCCTGAGATGAATTTCGATCCGTTCCGAACCTGCGTCAACTTTGGCTTTTCCCCTCAGGCGCGCTTAGAGCGAAGGCGAAGCGCGAAAATCCAGCCCCCCATGCCAGTGAAAAGAAAAATGCCAACGGAAGGTTCGGGTACACTATTGGCCGTGAGCAAAGCGGCGTTGACACCGCTCCAATTGGAGATGAACAGGCTGTTTTGACTCAAGGCCTTGAGGAAGATCCTGCCGTTGGCGTCGGCCACGATGTCGGTGAAAAGAGCCAGCGTTCCTCCCGAGGTGCTCGTCGAATCGGTGACAATGTGTTCGGTGTTCCAGACGAACTCGGCGCCGATATTGTTGGAAGCGTAAGAGGAAACGGCACGTAAGGTGAAGCCCTGGCCGGGGGTGAGCCCCGTAAAGGTCATCGTTAGGTCATACCCGGTTACGGCATCCTCGATGTTGCTGATGTCAAAACCCGGGTTGTTTGCGATATCCTGCGTCGTGCCCGCAACGCTTTGGACCAGGGTGCCTCCAAAGAGGATCCCAATGCCCGGCAGGGTCGTCCCCGTGGTGTCCATCACCGTGGTAAGAATGCCGTCGGCGGGGGTGGCGGGATTGGAGGGATCCCAGGGGTTGAAATGATTGGTGGGGGAGGTGGCCCCAAAATCAACCCCAATGGATTGCCCTGGTTGCAGTTCCAGGGCTTCCAAGGCACCTGCACTCAGGGCCAGGCTTAGCGCCATGATTGTGAAGGGAGCGGTTTTCATGAGAAAGCCTTAAAGGAATTCGGGAAAGGCTAATCCATTATCGCGTGGCAAACAGAGAGTGCGCGTGTCTTCCTGCTGAAGATTTCGGGGAAAATCCCAGGGAAGCGAATTTTTCTGGTTCTGATTCCCAAAATGGCACGGACACTGCTTAAACAAGCGAACCATGTTATTTAAACAATATACCTGCCCCCGTTATACCCACCTTTTGCGCAGAGTTCTCCCGGTTCTGGCCGGGGTCCTTTTGCTGACCCAAAGCGCTTGGAGCGCCGTATTTACCTGGAGTCCCAGCCCCGATACCATCGCTGGCTACCGGCTCTACTATGGTGCTTCGAGCGGAAACTACACCCAGAGTGTCGATGTCGGCAATGTCACGCAGACGACCGTCTCAAATTTGACCGCTGGGAACACCTATTACGCTGCGGTGACGGCCTACAATAGCGCCTCGCTGGAGAGCGTGAAATCCAATGAAGTCTCCTTCACGGCTGCGGGTGGCACAACGCCTCCTGCGAATGTTCCTCCCACAGTCAGCCTCACAAGCCCGACCAGTGGAGCGACTTATGCCTCCCCGGCCACGATCACGTTGACCGCGACGGCCAGCGACAGCGATGGCACGGTCAGTTATGTGGAGTTTTATAATGGCGCGACCCGGGTGGTCACTGTCACGAGCGCGCCGTACACGTTCGCGCTGACCAATGTCGTAGCGGGCACTTACAGCCTCACGGCCAAAGCATACGACAACGCGGGTGCGGTAACCACCAGCGCACCGGTCACCGTGACCGTTGCGACGGGGACAACGACCAACACGCCTCCGACGGTGAGCCTCACGAGCCCGGCGAATGGAGCGACTTATGTGCCTCCAGCCACCATTACGCTGACGGCAGCGGCCAGCGACAGCAACGGCACGATCAGCAAAGTGGAATTCTATAATGGGAGCAGCTTGCTGGCAACCGACACGTCCAGCCCGTACAGTGTCACCTTCACGGGTGTTCCGGCGGGGACTTATACCATCACGGCAAAGGCTTACGACAATGGGGGCGCGGTGACGACGAGTGCGCCAGCCATCGTTACCGTCTCCACAACTCCGTCGCCCACCCCGACCCCGACGCCAACCCCGACCCCGACTTCCAACAAACCGCCCACAGTCAGCTTGACCAGCCCGGTGAGCGGCGCGCAGTTCAAAGCACCGGCAACAGTGACCTTGAGCGCCACCGCCAGCGACAGCGATGGCACCATCAGCAAAGTGGAGTTCTACAACGGGAGCAGCCGGCTTGCGACCGATACGTCCAGCCCGTATAGCGTCACCTTCACGGGGGTTCCCGCCGCCACCTACACCATCACGGCCAAGGCGTATGATAACTCAGGCGCTGTGACCACGAGCGCGCCCGTCACGGTGACGGTTACGCCTTAAACCTCAAACCACAAACGCGAAAAATTTCGGGGGTTGCCGTCATGCGCGGCAACCCCCGATTTCTTAAAAGCCTGGATCCTTGCTAGTGTAGTGTTTCACAAATAAGGGATTATAAGGTTTCGGCGTTTTCCGCTTCCATTTTCTGGCGGGCGCGCTTGATCTTCGCGAGAATTTCCGCGCCCTTTGCCTTCCAAACATAACGCGTGGGAGCAAGGTTGCGCTCAGCCAGATAGCCTTCGA
>CAIYQA010000006.1 GCA_903928175.1 uncultured Spartobacteria bacterium
AGGAAAGAGGGCTGTAGGCCCGCACTATTGCTTTGCACGGTTGGATGGTGCGGCCCTTCAGGCCTGCTCCTGTTTTCCGGGTACAAATGAGGCGGCGCCCCACGCTGGCGCCGTTGGCGCTCAAGAGTCCGCTTATTTTAGAGTCCGCTTATTTTAGAGTTTTTTGCGCTTTTTGCGCCTTTTTGCGGCTAAAATGCCTTCTTCGCGCCCATCGGCTTTTTCCCGGTGTGTTTCTTCCCTGCGCTGTATTTCACCGGCTTGCGGGGCTCTATCTTGTCGAGGCCTGTGCCGTTCTTGAGTTCGGCGATCTGGTCGCGCAGCAGCGCCGCCCGCTCGTATTCGAGGTTTGCGGCGGCCTCCACCATCTCGGCTTGGAGTTCGCGCAACAGTTCGCCCACGTCGAAGCCCGCGCCGCTCTCGCGCACGACCGATTCCTCGAGTTCGCGGCCTCGCAAGATCGTGTGCAGACTCTCCTGCACGGCGCGCTTGATGGTCGTGGGGGTGATGCCGTGTTTCGTATTGTATTCCATCTGCTTGGCGCGGCGGTATTCCGTGACGGCGATGAGCTTGGCCATGCTTTTGGTTACGACATCGGCGAAAAGATAGACTTCGCCGTTGACGTGACGCGCCGCGCGGCCCGCCGTCTGGATGAGCGAGGTCTGGCTGCGCAGGTAGCCCTCCTTGTCGGCGTCGAGGATGCACACGAGCGAGACTTCCGGCAGGTCCAGCCCTTCGCGCAGCAGGTTGATGCCGACGAGAATGTCGAATTCCGCCGCCCGTAGCGAACGCAGGATTTCCACGCGCTCGATGGTGTCGATGTCGCTGTGCAGGTAGCGGACTTTGAGCCCCACGTCGCGCAGGTAATCGGTGAGGTCTTCGGCCGTGCGCTTGGTGAGCGTGGTGACGAGGATGCGCTCCTCCTTCTCCACCCGCTGGCGGCAAAGCTCGATGGTTTCGTCGATCTGGTGCGTGAGCGGGCGGATGGTGATCTGCGGATCAAGCAACCCCGTGGGCCGGATGATCTGCTCGGCAATGAGGATCGCGCCGGGCGTGTGGACGTCGAATTTTTCCGGCGGCTGGTCGGTGCGCGAGAGGTGAAATTCCCCGGCGAATGCGACCGGTTCGGGCTGGCCGTTGGCGAGCGCCTCCTTTTTGCCGGGGAGATAACCGGTGTTGCCCACGACGCTGTTGCGCAACTCGAAGTCCGCAGGGGTCGCGCTCACGTAGAGAAGCTGGTGGGTCATCTCCATGAACTCCGGGAACTTGAGCGGGCGGTTGTCCATGGCGCTGGGCAGGCGGAAGCCGTAGTCCACGAGCACGCTTTTGCGCGAGCGGTCGCCCTCGTACATGCCGCCCACCTGCGGGACGGTCGCGTGGGATTCGTCGATGACGCAGAGAAAATCGCGCGGGAAAAAGTCGAGCAGCGTGAACGGGCGCGAGCCGGGCGGGCGGCCCGAGAGATGGCGCGAGTAATTTTCGATGCCGCTGCAAAACCCCATCTCCTGCATCATCTCCAGGTCGAACTCGGTGCGCATCTTGATGCGCTGGGCCTCCAGCAGTTTGCCCTGCGCCTCGAACCAGATCACGCGCGCGTCGAGTTCCTCGCGGATGGTGCGTTGCGCCTGCTGCAATTTGTCATACGGGGTGACAAACTGCTTTGCCGGGAAGAGGACGATCTTGGGGAGCTGCGCAATGAGGTGGCCGGTGAGCGGGTCGAAGCGCGAAAGGCGGTCGATTTCGTCGCCGAAAAACTCGATGCGCAACGCCTCCTCGTCGGCGCTCGCGGGATAAATCTCCACCACGTCGCCGCGCACGCGGAACCGGCCCCGCTCGAAGGCGATGTCGTTGCGCTCGTAGAGCATGTCCACGAGTTTCGCAAGCAACGCCTCGCGGGTGATCGGCTGGCCCACGTGCAGTTCCGCGAGCATGTTCAAATAATCCTCCGGCGAACCCAAGCCGTAGATGCACGAGACGCTGGCGATCACGATCACGTCGCGCCGGGAAAGCAGCGAGGCGGTGGCGGAAAGCCGCAGCCGCTCGATTTCCTCGTTGATGGAGGAATCTTTTTCGATGTACGTGTCCGTGCGTGGGATGTAGGCCTCGGGTTGGTAGTAATCGAAGTAGCTGACGAAATATTCGACGGCGTTGTTCGGGAAGAATTGCTTGAACTCGCTGTAGAGCTGGGCGGCGAGGGTCTTGTTGTGGGCGATGACCAGCGTGGGGCGGTCGATCTGCGCGATGACATTGGAAACCGTGAACGTCTTGCCCGAACCGGTCACGCCCAAGAGCGTCTAGTGCCGATTGCCCGCCTCGACGGTCTTGACCAGCTTGGCAATCGCCTGCGCTTGGTCGCCCATCGGCTGGTAGTGCGAGGAAAGTTCGAATGCCATAAACAGGGAAACATACAGGGCTCACGCCAAGACGCAAAAAGGAAAGCCGGAAAGAAGAGAATCAGGAATCCAGGAAACCAGGAAAAGATGATCAGGAACTCAGGAAAAAGGCAGGAGAGGAATCCGCAGATTTCGCGGATTTCACCTCGTTCCCAATCTCCCGATTGGGACTGCCCTGCTGCGTAGCAGCTTCGTGAATCGCGAAGCGCACTTTGCAGAGCCCCGAAGGGGATAACGCAAGTGTCCGCGAAACTCTGTTTCGTGCACGCCAACTACAGACTATCGACCCCGCTTTCGAATCAGAGATTCGCAGACAAGGACATTCCCAATCAGAGATTGGGAACGAGGAAAAAGAACGAAAGCAGGCGGGTTCTCGTGAACACCGCTCATCGGGCTTATTCAACCATGTGTATATTTGCTGGCTCCGTTGTCTTCATTCTTACTGATATGAGCGACGTTTGAAAGCGCGCACATCGTCGCTTGTCAGTTCGAACCATTCACTATTCCGAATTCGTTTGCTAGCAAATCGCTTGTGCCAATATTCTTCAATTCCCTTCGGGTCATCTGTCGCAATCGTGTGTACCTGGATGGTCTCGTCAGGCAACTCAATGCTCACCTCGCGAAACCTCCTTGTGGGAGAATTGGTGAATCCGATCTTATACTTCCTCCCGTAGTGCAGCATATAGACATAGCCCGCGATACGCTCAGACTTGCTTGGCTCCTCTTCTTCCTCTTCTTGATGCTTTGCGAGATATTCCGATGCCCAGTCGGCAACCCTCTCGAAATCCGGCTTATTCCGACAGTGGGGTATAAGCTTGGCCGCAATCTCCAGTTTCGATCCCAGACGCCTGAATGGCTTATCACTTGGGAAACTGGTATCACTTTGGGTCTTCAGGCGCAAATCAGCCCCTGTTGGCAAGCGGCCTAACTCCACTGTAAGAGCAGTATATCGGTCGAGCAACACCGAATCGCTATACGCTTCTGTAAGCCGATTTGGTGCGAAACCAGCATCGGCCAAAGCGTCGTTCCATCGCGCCCAATAAACACCACACCAATCGGAATAATTGATGCCCACTTCTTTCTGTAGCTTGCGCCATCCAGGGGGGATGCCACCGCTTGCGGCGGCAAGGCGCTGAATCTCTCCGATGATGTGGGATTTTTGCATTTCTTATGCCCAACAAGTAATTATCCCAGTCTGGATAACACTCCGTTTCGGAGTGCTATCCGACAAACTGGGATTTGAGACTGGCCAGATGGGGTGTGCATCGTGTGATTTTGCTTCTCCCTATCAGGCGGGGCGTGGATTGGCAAGGCGCGTTCGCGGCAGCGTTCCCGGCGATGCGGGGGTTTCATTCGGGGTGTTTTTTGTTGCCGGGCGCGCGAAGGCACGAATTTCACAGAGAAGGATTTTCTTTGGCTTTCCTTCGTGGCTTCGTGCCTTCGTGTGAGATTCTTTGCGCCTTTTCGTGAGAATTATTCCACGCGCCGCAGCACCACGCACGCGTTGATCCCTCCGAACCCGAACGCGTTGTTCATCACCGTCCGGAGCGGCTGTTGGCGGCCTTCATTCGGCACGATGTCGAGGTCGCATTTCGGGTCGGGCGTTTCGTAGTGCAGCGTGGGGGGGAGGTAGCCTTCCTCCAGCGCCAGGGCGCAGACCACGGTTTCAATGGCTCCGGTGGCACCGAGCGGGTGCGCGTAAAACGGTTTCGTGCCGCTCACGGCGAGGCGGCGGGCGTGGGTGCCAAACACCTCTTTAATGCACGCCGTTTCATTGGCGTCGTTGATCTGGGTGCTGCTGGCGTGGGCGTTGATGTAGTCAATCTCCTCCGGCTCCATCCCGGCGTCGGCGAGCGCTTCGCGCATGCAGGCGGCGACGCATTCGCCCGTGGGCAACGGCGTGGTCATGTGAAACGCTTCGTTGTTGAGCCCGTAGCCGCAGACCTCCGCGTAAATATGTGCGCCGCGCGCGATGGCATGCCCGTATTCCTCCAGAACGAGGCTGGCCGCCCCTTCACCCAGGACAAAGCCGTCCCGGTGCAGGTCGAACGGACGGTAGGCAAGGCGCGGTTCCCCCTGCCAGCGGCTCAGGGTCTTGATCGTGTCAAACGCGCCGAAGGTCAGCGGGCTCAGGGGGGCTTCGGAGCCGCCCGCGATCATCACGTCGGCCCGGCCTTCGCGCAGGTAGCGCAACGCCTCGCCCACGGCGATCACGCCGCTCGCGCACGAGTTGGCATTGGTCGTGCCCGGCCCCCGGAAGCCGCATTCGATGGCGATGTTCGCGTGCGTGGCCCCGCCGAAAATCTCGAGCGCCAGAGCCGGATTCACTGCGCGCATCCCCTTTTTCAAAAACCGGACGTGCTCCTCTTCCGCCTGCGCGATTCCCCCCAGCGCCGAGCCGAAGGAAACGCCCACGCGCGCTTGCGGCTGCTCCCGCGACCAAGGGAAGCGGGCATCCTCCAGCGCCAGCAGCGCGGAGGCGACGGCGAATTGCGAGCAGCGGTCGAGCCGTTTCAGCCGGTGCGGAGGGAAGACCGAGGCGGGGTTCCAATCGCGCACCTCCCCGGCGCACCGGGCGTGGAACGGGCTGGCGTCAAAGTGCGTGACGGGGCCGATCCCGCTCGCTCCGGCGCGGACGGCGCGCCAGAAGGCGTCGCGTCCCGTGCCGCAGCAAGTGATCGGGCCGAGACCGGTAATCACCACGCGCCGAGGTTTCATTTTCGTGAAAAAAGACAAGTCGCCTACTGTGGCCGGAACTCCCCGGCTCGGCAAGCCGATCTGTGCGCCGGAGTTCACGCTGGGTGCAATTAAAGATGGTGGGGCTCTGGCATTGAGCGCCAAAGGCGCGGCGGCATACCAGCCTAGGGCGAAGCCCTAGAGCATTTTCGTTTGACGTTGTCGCATTGATTGTGCGCTGAAAGCGCAAGGGAAACCAGCCCAGGGCAGAGCGCAGCGTCG
>CAIYQA010000007.1 GCA_903928175.1 uncultured Spartobacteria bacterium
GCCGTTTTGTTCCTTGATGCCCCGTTGAAACCCACAACCGTTGGCGGCATTACTTTGATCTTAGCGGGCATCTTTTTCATGTCGCGCTCCACAGCCCCTCAGGTTGCGGAACGCAATCCCAACACCCGGTGGCTCGGCCTCATCCTCCTCGCCTTCCTGCTAAGCGGCGCGCCCAGAGTGGGTCAGACTCTGACCAGCGCTTGCCACGAGAACTATTTTCTCTATCTCTTTGTCTCTTACCTTATCGGGGCGGCGATGCTTCTGGTCATCACGGTGCGACGGGAATCTTTCAACTTCGAGTCGCTGACCTGGGGTACGGGGGCCGCTGTGGCGAGCTATCTGGGGGTGTTCTGCACACTCAAAGCTCTGGAACTGCTAAACCCGCATGTGGTTTTCCCCATCTCTCTCGCCGGTCCAATCATTCTCGGCATCGTGCTTTCGCTTTTTTTGTTCCGGGAAAGAATCACGCGACAAGGGTGGCTGGGCGTCTCGTTTGGCGTGATCGGCATTCTCATCTTGGCGATCTGGAAATAGTAAGCTCTGGAACCGCGTTTTACAAACCCCGTCCGACCGCTTCGGCGACGGCACGGACGCGGTTCATAAGCAGGGCAAATTCATCAGGCAACAGCGCTTGTTCCCCATCGCTCTTGGCGAGTTCCGGCGAGTTGTGGACTTCGACCATCAGGGCATCCGCCCCTGCGGCTACGGCTGCGGCGGCCATGGCAGCCACATGCTCGCGCAGACCGATGCCGTGCGTTGGATCCACCACCACAGGCAGGTGGGTCTCTGCTTTAAGCACCGGGATGGCATTGAGATCAAGGGTGTTGCGCGTGGCGGTCTCGAACGTGCGGATGCCTCGCTCGCAGAGCAGGACATTGAAGTTTCCTTCACTCAGAATGTATTCCGCGCTCATCAAGAGGTCTTTGATGGTGGCGCTCAGTCCACGTTTGAGCATCACGGGGAGTTTGCTGCGGCCCACTTCTTTGAGCAGGGCGAAGTTTTGCATGTTGCGCGCCCCGATCTGCAAGCAGTCGGCGTATTGTTCGACGGCTTCGATATCCTTGGTGTCCATGATCTCCGTAATCACCGGCATGCCGGTCACTTCACGGGCTTCCGCCAGCAGTTTGAGCCCCTCAACGCCCAATCCTTGAAAAGAGTAGGGCGAGGTGCGCGGCTTAAAGGCTCCGCCCCGGAGGATGCGCGCACCCGCAGCTTTGACATCCTTGGCGATAGAGACGATCTGCTCCCGGCTTTCCACCGAACAAGGGCCGCTCATCACCACCACCTCTGGTCCGCCGATGGAGACTCCACCAATGGCGACCGGGCTGTGCATCCCCCGAAATTCGTAGGAAACGAGTTTATAGGGTTTGAGAACAGGTGTAACCGACTCGACTCCTGGGATAGCCGCAATCGGCATTTCACGAATCAAATCTTCCGGCCCAATGACCCCGATGACGACGCGCGATTCGCCACGACTCACCTCGCAGCGCAGCCCCCAGCCGGTGACGCGTTCGACGATGTGATCGACCTGTTGCTCGGTGGCGTTGGGTTTGGTGATGATAATCATAAGTGGGTAGGTGCTGCTGTCGTTAAGTTTTCCGGCATCGCCATAAACTTGGCGTGGGCCTTGGCTGCAAGGTCTCCATCCTGGCGCACTTCGGCGCGCAGGCTGTAAACACCATGCTTTTGCGCATCGAGCCGCGTGGTGACTTCCACCGGCAAGCCGAGAATTACGGGGGCATGATAGCGAACCGTCATTTCAACGGTCACCCCGACAATCCCTCGTGCAAAAAGTGCGTGGACCATCGAAGCGTCCATCAGTGTCGCCAGAATGCCCCCGTGGATTCGCCCGTCGTAGCTTTGGAAAACCGGCAACGGTTGCCAGGTGGCGTGCGTAACGCCGTGGGTATCCACGCAAAAACTGACGCCCAAACCGTGTTCATTGGCGGGGTTGCACGCGAAACAATGGGAATGGAGTTCCTCCCGCAAGGCGCTCGCCTGCGGGTTAGTGGCCGCAGGAAGTGTGTTCATGTCCATGCTCGTGGCCGTGGCCGGGACAGCAGCTTTCCAAGTTTGGCTCCGACAGACTCCCTTCGAGTTGCAGCTTCACTAACTCCTCGGGCGTTGCTCCCGCTTGGGCAACGAATACTGGTATGCCGTTGGCTATAAACAACTGCACAGCCCGCTTGCCAATGCTTCCGACGATAACCGCCTTCACGCCTTGCTGCGCGAGCCATTGGGGGAACGCTCCTGGAACATGCTCGGGAGCTTGCTCGTCCGTTTGACTGATAATGTGGCGAGTGGCGAGGTCGGCATCAACGATGCGGAAGTGCGTGGCCCCGCCAAAATGCTCGCAGAATGTCGAGCCTTGCATA
>CAIYQA010000008.1 GCA_903928175.1 uncultured Spartobacteria bacterium
AGGAGTATTTATTTCTCACACGAAGGCACGAAGGCACGAAGGCACGAAGGAAAGGCAGGGGAATGAGAGGGTTTCTCTGGTTCCCGTGGGCTTTGCGCAGGCCATCGGTGCGCGAAGGAGAGATGGGAAAAAGTGCAACCCTAAGAGGTTTGGCACCAAATCGACGGGCAATGGCCATGGCGTGAAGGACAACTCCGGACGCCTTTATTTCTTCCTCTTCGTGCCTTCGTGCCTTCGTGCCTTCGTGTGAAATTACACAGTTCATCGTTTTCAAAGAGTGAAGGCTTCTTCCACCAGTTGGCGCTGTTCCATTTTGTGGAGCGCCAGGGCTCCGACGGCGGTGCTGGCGGCTTCGCCGCGCCCGGCATATTTGAGGTGTTTGTGGAGCAGGGAGGCGAGGCGGGGCGAGAGGAAACTCCAGGCTCCCATGTTGCGCGGTTCTTCCTGGCACCAGACGAATTGCTTGACGTTGCCGAACGGCGCGACGGCTTCCTGGAGCGCCGCCTCGTTGAGCGGATAAAGCTGCTCGATGCGAATGAGCGCGGTGTCGGCCCGGTTCTGCGCCTGCCGATGAGCGAGCAGGTCATAGTAAATTTTCCCGGTGCAGAAGATTACGCGCTCGACTTGCCCGGGGCTGCCGAGCAGCGGACCGGGCAGGATTTCGTGGAAGCGGTCCTGCGTGAAATCGGCGAGCTTGGAGACGCACACCTCGGCGCGCAGCAGGCTCTTGGGCGTCATGAGGATGAGCGGCTTGCGGAAGGGGCGCTTCATCTGGCGGCGCAGGATGTGGAAATACTGCGCCGGAGTGGTGAGGTTGGCGACTTGGATGTTTTCCTCCGCACAAAGCTGCAAATACCGCTCCACGCGCCCGCTGGAGTGCTCCGGCCCCTGGCCTTCGTAGCCGTGCGGCAGCAGGAGGACGATGCCGCTGGGCCGCTGCCACTTGGATTCCGCGGCGGCGATGAACTGGTCGATGATGACCTGCGCCCCGTTGGCGAAGTCGCCGAATTGCGCCTCCCAAATGCAGAGCATGGAGGGGAAGTTCAGCGAATAGCCGTAGTCGAACCCAAGCACGGCAGCTTCGGAGAGCAGCGAGTTGTAGTTGCAGAACTCGGCCTGTTTTTCGCTCAGGTGCTTGAGCGGGGCGTACGGGGCGCGCGTCTCGGAATCATACAAAACCGCGTGACGCTGGCTGAAGGTGCCGCGCTGGCTGTCCTGGCCGGAGAGCCGCACGGGAATCTCCTCCAGCAGCAGCGAACCGAAGGCGAGCGCTTCGGCAAAAGCCCAGTCGTACGGTCCGCCCGCAGCGTGCGCCTTCGCGCGGCGATCCAGCAGGAGCCGTTGCAGTTTGGGCAGCACGTGGAACCCCTCCGGGACGTGCGTGAGGGTGTGGACGATCCGGTCGAGCGTCTCCTTGGGCACGGCGGTGTCCACCGGGGCGTGCGAGTAGGCGGGCTGGAAAACCGCTGTCGATTCACGAAAACGGTCCACCGGCTCGGTGGCGGCTTTGCGGACTTCCTCCAGCGTGGTCTCGAGCTTCTTCTGGTATTCGTCGTCGAGCGCGGCGGCAGCTTCGGCGGTGAGAATGCCGGACTCGACGAGCCGCTGGGCGAAGATTTTGCCCACCGGGGGATGTTTCTCAATGCGGGCGTAGAGATCGGGTTGGGTAAAATTCGGTTCGTCTCCCTCGTTGTGCCCGTAACGGCGGTAGCAGAGCATGTCGATCACGGCGTCCCGGTGGAACTGCTGGCGAAACGCGAACGCCAGTTGGGTGAGGAAGAGGACGGCCAGGGGATCGTCGCCATTCACGTGGAAAATGGGCGCTTCGATCATCTTGGCCACATCCGTGGCGTAGGCCGACGAGCGGGCTTCGGAAGGCAGCGTGGTGAAGCCGATCTGGTTGTTGACAACCACATGCACGGTGCCGCCCACCCGGTAGCCTTGCAATTGCGAGCAGTTGAGCACTTCCGCCACAATGCCCTGCCCGGCAAACGCCGCGTCCCCATGGATCAGGAGCGGCAGCACCTTGGTGCGATCCACCATGTCGCCCCGGACCCGCTGGCGCGCTCGTGCCATTCCCTCGACGATCGGGTCCGCCGCTTCCAGATGGCTCGGGTTGGAGGCGAGACGGATTTCGACTTCCGCGCCGCTGCTCGTGGTCCGTTGGGAATGGTAGCCCAAATGGTATTTCACGTCGCCGTCGCCGCCGACCATCTCCGGGATGTAGTTCTCGGAAAACTCGCTGAAGAGGACCCGCAACGATTTGCGCAAAAAATTGGCCAGCACCGTCAGTCGGCCCCGGTGGGCCATGCCCATCACGATCTCCTCCACGCCATGGCGCGGTGCGTCCTCCAGGAGCGTTTGCAGGATGACCATCAGCGATTCGCCGCCTTCGAGGGAAAACCGTTTCTGGCCGACGTAGCGGGTGTGCAGAAAATGCTCGAAGCTCTCCGCCTCCAACAACTCCCGCAGGACGGCTTTCTGCGTGGCGGCGGGAACGGTTTTCTCGGAGGGGCGCGACTCCAGGCGGTCGCGGATCCAGTTGCGCACCCGTGGGTTTTGGATGTGCATGAACTCCACGCCGGTCGAGCCGCAATAAATTTTTTTAAGAAGCGAGATCATCTCGCGCAGCCGCATCTTTTCGCCCCCCCGGAAGAACCGGGAGGCCACAACGAGGTCCAGGTCTTTTTCGCTGAAACCGAGTTCCCGCAAACCCAGAAGCGGCTGTTCGGGCCGGGCGTCGCTGAGCGGATCGAGCCGGGCGATCGTGTGGCCGAGGGTTCGGTAGGCGTACACCAAGCCGTCCACGCGGGTCTGGAGCGGCAGTTCGGGGCTCATACCGGCGGGAATGGCCGGGATGGGAGGTTCGCCGCCTTCCGAAGGTTCAGGGGGCGAAACGGGAAGGGGCGCTCCCTTGGCCGCCGGCGAGGCGCCCAGTTCAAACCCCTCGAAAAAGGCGGACCAGTTGGCATCCACCGAAGCCGGATCGCGTTGCCAGCGCTGATACGTTTCGTCCAGAAGTCCGGCATTGAAAGCGTTAACGAGCGATGTCCTCATGGTGGCAACAGATTGGCTTTGCGCTGCAAATATAGCCCTCTGCCTATCCAAACGAAGCGAAATGATGCTCCGGAGGCGCTGATTTTGCGACTCGCCACAATTTTTGAGCAAACCCGGAGTTTCCGTGTCTTAAAAAACATCCATGAACCGCTTACCCCATATCCTCCGCTCGTTTTTGGCCGTGGTTCTTTTCTGCAACCTGGCCCCGAGCGTTCGCGCCGAAACCACCGAACCGGCTTCCGAACCTTCGGTGATTGCCGTGGCCAAGGCGATGCCCGCAGTGGTAAACGTCAATACCGAACGGATCATCCGCCGCGCCTACCATGACCCGTATGACGACTTCATCACCCAGTTCTTTGGCGAACAGGTGCGGCCGCGGGGGCGGGAATTGCGCCAGAAAGTGCAAAGCCTCGGGTCCGGGTTCATTGTCGATCCTGCCGGGTACATCGTCACCAACGAGCACGTCGTCGAGCGGGCCGAGGACCTGAAAATTTCCGTGACCACTCCGGACGGCAAAACCTACAACGCCCGCTACATCACCGGCGATCCGTCCGCCGACCTCGCCCTGCTCAAGATCGAAAGCAAAACGCCGCTGCCGTTCCTCTCCCTCAAGGATGTTTCGCCCAATTTGCTTGGGCAAAGCGTGCTCGTGGTAGGGAATCCACTCGGCTACGGGCATTCCGTGGCCCGCGGCATCCTGAGCGCCACCAACCGCACTCTCTCGGTCGAAAGCAACGAGTATGCGGGATTGCTGCAAACCGACGCCGCCATTAACCCCGGCAACAGCGGCGGCCCGCTCATCGACCTTTCCGGCAAACTCGTCGGCGTCGCCTCGGCCAAGATGGCTTACACGCCCCAGGGGGTACCCACGCAGGGCATCGGCTTTGCCATCCCGGCCCGCACCGTGGCGGAAAAAATCGAGCAGTTCAAACGCGACGCACAGAATCCAAAACCGGCTGACCTTGCCCTGGCTGCGCGGCGACGTTTGGGCATTTCGCTCCAACCCCTGACTGCGGACTTGAGTGACGCCCTCGGGATTCCCAGCGGTGCGGGGGTCCTCATTTCCGACGTGGAACCGCAGAGCCCCGCGGCCCAAAGCGGACTGCACCGCGGGTTGGTCATTTACAAAGTGGGCCGCTTTGAGGTCAACAGCCCGGGGGAGATGGAAAACCTGCTCAAGCGGGCCAAGTCAGGCGACGCGGTGGATCTTGGGGTGGGGGTGATCCAGCGCATCGGAGGGCGCGTGTTGCAGCAGATCCAGACCGTGAGCATCACGGCACGGTAAAAACAGGGGCGCTTCATGCCACTTCTCGTTGAGAGGAACCGTTTATTGACAGGATGAACAGGAGGGAGTTCCTCCTATTGTATGCTCTCGTGAGCAGCGGAGCTTCACTATTTTTTAGACAGGATTAACAGGATTGACATGATTTACAGGATTTACAGGATTTTCGGAAGGGAAATTCCATATGCTTGAGGCGTCCCCCGAACTATGGACGTAATCCTGAAAATCTTGTTAATCCTGTCTAGACCAGTTTCGGTTTAATTTGTCGCATTCCTCTCGCCCCGAAGGGGCTGAGTAAA
>CAIYQA010000009.1 GCA_903928175.1 uncultured Spartobacteria bacterium
AGGTTTAGGTAATTTCCTTTACGGTGCGGTCACTCGTTTCCCTGGGAAACATTCCAAGAAGGAATATCAGGGTTTCCCTGATGGCTGGATAAGGGGTTTTGAGATTGGGAAACGTTGCCAGCGATGTGCATTATTTCGGAAATCTTCAAGAGAAAAGACTTGGAAATATCATGCCGAGGAGTATTGAAGGCCGCTAGGAAATTATTACCCACTTTTTGAAACAAAAATCAGTATGGCGAAAGCACACCCGCCTGTTTTAGGCAATGCAATTTCCAAAGCCCCGACGGGCATCCAGGGCTTGGATGAAATCACTTTCGGCGGATTTCCCGCCGGACGCCCCACTCTGATCTGCGGCAGCGCCGGATGCGGCAAGACGCTCCTGGCGATGGAGTTCCTCATTCGGGGAGCCACGGAATACAACGAGCCTGGCGTATTCATTGCCTTCGAGGAGACTTCCCAGGAACTTACGGAAAACGTCCGCTCGCTCGGATTCGACCTGGCCAAGCTGGTCAAGGAAAAGAAAATACTGCTCATCCATGTCCAGATTGAGCGGAGCGAAATTCAGGAGACTGGCGAGTATGACCTCGAAGGACTCTTCATCCGGATTGAGCACGCCATCAAATCCATCGGCGCAAAGCGCATCGTGCTCGACACCATCGAGGCGTTGTTTGCCGGGCTGCCCAACGAGATGATCCTGCGGGCTGAGTTGCGGCGGCTGTTCCGCTGGCTCAAGGAGCACGGCATGACGGCAGTCATCACGGGCGAACGCGGTGAGAAATCCCTGACGCGGCACGGGTTGGAGGAATACGTGGCGGATTGCGTCATCTCTCTTGACCACCGTGTCACCGAACAGATTTCCACGCGGCGGCTGCGGGTGGTGAAATACCGCGGCACCATGCACGGAAGCAACGAATACCCATTCCTAATTGACGAAAACGGCATCTCGGTGCTCCCCATCACCTCTTTGCGTTTGGACCACAAGGCCTCCACGCAGCGTGTTTCCTCCGGCATACCGCGCTTGGACGAGATGCTGGGCGGGAAAGGTTTCTTTCGGGGCAGCAGCATCCTCGTAACCGGGTCTCCGGGCACCGGCAAATCCACCGTTGCGGCTCACTTTGCCGATGCCGCCTGCCGCCGAGGCGAGCGGTGCCTCTACTTCGCGTATGAGGAGTCCCAAGACCAAATCTTGCGCAACATGCGCTCGGCGGGCGTCGATTTGGAGCCGTGGATCAAGAAGGGGCTCCTTCACATTCACGCCACCCGGCCCACCTTGCACGGGCTGGAAATGCACTTGGTGAAAATGCACGACCTGGTTCAAAAAATTAACCCCTCGGTCGTCGTTGTCGATCCTGTCAGCAACCTCATTGGGGAAGGCCAGGAGGCGGAGTTGAAGCCCACCTTGATGCGGCTGATCGACTTCTTGAAAACACGGCAGGTGACCGCGCTTTTCATCAGCCTGACCAGTGGTGGAGTGAGTCAGGAAGAGTCTCAGGTGGGCGTTTCTTCATTGATGGACACCTGGCTGTTGTTGCGCAACATCGAGGCCAGCGGCGAGCGCAACCGCACATTCTACATCCTGAAATCCCGTGGCATGGGCCACTCCAACCAAGTGCGAGAGTTCCTCATCACCTCGGCTGGCGTAGAGTTGGTGGATGTTCGCATCGAGGGCGAACGGGTTTTGATCGGCAGCGCCCGCGACGCCCAGGATGCCCGCAAGCGCGCCGATGCACTACTGCACCAGGAGGACGCGGAGCGCAAACTGCGCCAACTCGCCGGAAAACGCTCCACGGTCGAAGCGCAAATCACCGCCCTTAAAGCAGGTTTGGAAGCGGAGGAAGCAGAGATCAAGTTTGCGCTTCAGCAGGAAACACTGCGCAATGAAATGAGTGGGGCGGATGCGCTCCAAAACGCCCAGAGCCGGACTCGCGGCGGCGCGCGAAAGAATCGGGCGAAAACAAAACCAGCCAAGTAATTCCACCCAACCATGAAAAGCGCCCCAACCAAGCCCGCGAAAAAGCCTGCTGCTAAACCCAAGCTACCCGACAAGGCAAAACCGGCGGCAAAAAAACCCAAGGCGGGCGACCCGGATTTCTGGGAGTTGCGTCTTTATGTCGCCGGGCAAACTCCAAAGTCAGTGACGGCATTCACCAATCTGAAGAAGATTTGCGAAACCCATCTGGCCGGACACTATCACATCGAAATCATTGACCTGCTCAAAAACCCGGAGCTTGCCGACGGACACCAGATACTGGCCATCCCTACGCTGGTGCGGCAGTTGCCGGAGCCGATCAAGAAAATCATCGGCGACCTCTCCCACGAGCATCGAGTGCTTGTGGGCCTCGATTTGCGCCCTGCCTAACCCCAGCAATTATGACCGCAAAAAAATCAGCAAAGATTGTGAAGACGGTGACAAAACGCAAACTGTCGGTTGCCGAGAAGGCGATCCAAGCAGCAGCGGCGGACATGAAAGAGGAGCGCTACACTCTGCGCCTCTATGTGACCGGGACGACCCCGCGCTCTAACCGCGCCATCGTGAACATCCGCAAGATTTGCGAGGAACATCTTGCGGGTCGCTATGAACTTGAGGTGATTGACATTTACCAACAGCCGATTCTGGCGGAAGGCGAACAGATCATCGCCGCGCCGACCTTGATCAAGTCCCTGCCATTGCCCCTGCGACGGTTTATCGGTGACATGTCCAACACAGAGCGCATCCTGGTTGGCCTTGATCTGAGGTTGGAAGAAGAAAAAGGTTAGAGCGCCATGCCGACGAAATCCCCCGCTGAACAGATGCACCTCGCGGAAGTGGCCGAGTTGCGCTCACGGTTGGAGGAGGCGGAGGAGACCCTGCGGGCGATTCATAGCGGAGAAGTGGATGCACTCGTGGTCCAGAGTTCCACTGGCCCGAAAGTCTTCACCCTACAAGGCTTGGATGCGGAATTGAACCGCTTCCATAGCGAAATCCTAGGGCAGGTTAGCGATGCGGTCGTAGCCGTGGATAACGAGCAGCGGGTGACATTCTTCAACGCCGCCGCCGAACGGCAATATGGCATCCCCGCCGCCGAGGCGCTCGGTCATTGCCTCAGCGAACTCTATGAATACCGCTGGCTGCGGCCCGAGGACGAGGCCCTCTCAGCGGAGGCGCTTCTCGAGACCGGCCAATGGTGCGGCGAAAACATCCACATCAAGCGCAACGGCGAAGTGTTGCACGTTGAATCCTCGGTGAGTGTTCTTCACGGGGAAAATGGAACGCACTCAGGCCTGTTGGCTGTCATCCGCGACGTCACCGAGCGCAAGCGGGCTGAGGAGGCGCTGAGTATGGCTCATGGAAGGATCAAAGACCTCTTGGAACAGATGGACGACGGGTTC
>CAIYQA010000010.1 GCA_903928175.1 uncultured Spartobacteria bacterium
CGTTTCTTCGTGGTGCAGCATGGTGCCGATACCGCCAAAAATGACCGGGATGCCCATCGCGCGGTAATGATCGGCAATCTCCCATGCTCGCGGCATTTGGCAGGTGAGCATGACCGAGATGGCCACGAGATCGACATCGTGGGAAAAATCGAGCTCTTGCACATGTTCGTCTACAAAAGTCAACTCAACATCGCGCGGAACGGCTGCGGCGAAGCAAATAGGCCCATGAGGAGGAAGATGGAATTTGGGTTGGTTCCGAAGTTTTGGCCACTTCGGATAGATGAGCTTCATGCGCATGATGAGATGTCCTTCTGTTGGGTTGTGAGTTGTGAGATGAGTTGAGTGAGTTTGGGTTGCACGAGCGCGAGTTTCTCCAGTCGCTTCAGGCATTCATGAGAATCTGGTCCGACGACTGCCGCCAAAGCGCAATCAGCTTCGGCTTGCACGACGAGTATCGCCGGGGCATCGCCGTTTTTAACAAGCCAACGGGCCATTTCCAACCCTTTGATAAAGGGTGTGCTGGGCTCAATGATGGAAAACAGTGGGCCGTGGAAGCCGAAATGAATGGCGGCCTCACCCAGCGCTGCGCTCGGCAGGGTGTAGACGAAGAGGTTCCCCCGGGCCAGGATGCGGCCAGAATCGACGTAGTCTTTGAAGTATTCACGGTTGGCTGCCAACGAACCGGTAAAGCCCACGCCAACCATTCCGATGCCTTGTTTGGCTTCTGGAGAATATTCAATCTCTGCATCACGCAACGCCAATGCACCGGCATAACAAGTCATTCGGGATACCGGGTCGAACCGTCCAAAGCTGGCGATCTTGTGCCGGAACAGCGCATCCACGGACCCTACAAGGCGGGATGTGGTACGCTCGGCGTAGGTACATGCTTCGCCAAGCCGGACGCGACCGTAAGCAGTTGAGGTGATCCAACCGATGCCGCCTGGAGTTAAGAGAGGAGAGGGCGGAGGGGTAGGAATGCGAGTGTTGTGGTTTTTTTCTCCCACCGTGACGACCAGTGCGGCGTTGATGCCACCGAAGCCGGAGTTGGTTGTAAGAGCGGAGCCGCCAAGGCGACTGAGTGTTTGGGGTTCATCCCGCTGCAACCACCCTGCGGCGCATTCCTCGGGATGCTGGAGACCAAGGGTAGGAGGCAAGACGCCTTCCGTAAGGGCTCGGAGGGAGAGCAAAACTTCCAAAAGGCCCGCTGCGCCTAGGGTATGACCTAGTCCGCCTTTTACTGAAAAGAGAGGGCGGGGTGTGAAAATACTCTGGAATGCAGCCATCTCCATGGTGTCATTATACCGGGTGCCGGTGCCATGGGCGGAGATAAAAGCGACATCGTCGGGTTCGACGCCTGCGCGTTCGAGCGCGTGTTTTGAAGCGCGAGCAAGGGGCTCACCCGTGGTGTCGGGACGGGTGACATGGGCGGCATCGTTGGTGACGGCCCATCCGGAGACAGCGCCCAGCGAAGCACGGTGTTCGTGTTGAGCACGCGTGCTATCCATGAAGAGGGCGATGGCTGCGGCTTCGCCAAGGTTTAGCCCTTGGCGATCACGATCAAAGGGCCGCGCTCCCGCCGGGTCTAGGGCTCTCATGGTGGCGAATCCGGCGTAGACGAATTCGGAAACGGCATCGCAAGCCACGACTAGCACGGAGCTTTCCGCTCCAGATTGTATAAGTGAGGCAGCCTGTGCTATGGCTACGGTGGCGGAAGCGCAAGCAGCCGAGATAACAATGCCGCCACGGGTGGTTCCGCAGAGGATGCAGACTTTCTCCAAGAGGCGGCTTGGGTCGCTTTCGGCGGCGGATTCGCTGCCTGGCTGTTGCAATGCGGCAGCTTCCAGATACTCGATCTCGCCCGTCGTTGTCGCCAGGAGGATCAAGGTATCTTCTGGAATGTTCGAGCGCAGATCGCGCAACATCGGTTGCAACATCTGGATGGCAACGGTGTCTCCTGGGGAAATTCCGGGAACGAGGCCCAGGGGGGTCTTGTCGCTCCCGCTGGGATAATGCAGTCGCTCGGAATGGGCCAGCGCAGATTGCCCGGAAAGGAGGCCGTGCCAGGTAGCATCAATCCCCCGCCCGTAGGCCGTGACCATATCTGCTGCGACGACGAGGGTTTTCATTGCAGGGAGGCAAAGGCTCCATTGCGCCAAGCCCGGCGGGATGCTTCCACGAAAGCGGGCGGCGCGAGCAAGGGCGCTCCCGTGGCGGCGCTAGTGAAGAGTTGCACTGTGTATCCGCGGGCGGCCTGTCGTCCGTCGGCTTTGATAACGTGGTATTCGGTATTGATACGCGCGGCGTCGCTCCAGACCAGCGTGGCTCGAACGCTCACTTCTTCTTCGAGGTAGACCGACGCGAGGTAGCTTAACTGGAGTTGGATAATGGGAGCATGGATGCCTGCTTGCGCGAAATCCAGATAACCCAGGCCGCAGGCGCGGTGGAGTTCGGCGGCCGCCGATTCGAAAAACGCCGGGTATTGGCCGTGCCAGAGAACGCCCATCGGGTC
>CAIYQA010000011.1 GCA_903928175.1 uncultured Spartobacteria bacterium
CGCTCTGCCCTGGGCTGGTTTCCCTTGCGCTTTCAGCGCACAATCAATGCGACAACGTCAAACGAAAATGCTCTAGAACTCCAACCCGATTGAAGCGCCCTACGCCTCTTCCAACACCGGGTTGGTCAGCGCGCCAATTCCGTCGATCTCGATCGTCACCGTATCCCCCGGCTTGAGGAAAATCCGGGGCCTGCGCGCCATCCCCACCCCATGCGGAGTGCCGGTAAGAATCACCGTCCCGGGCAATAACGTCGTGCTGCCGCTCAGGAATTCGATCAGCGTCGGGACATCGAAGATCATGTCATCGGTGTTCCAATCCTGCATTGCCTCCCCGTTGAGAATCGTCCGGATGCCGAGCGCGTTCGGGTTGGGGATTTCCTCGGGCGTCACCAGGCACGGGCCCAGCGGGGCGAAGGTGTCGAACGTTTTTCCCCGGCACCATTGGCTGCCCCCTTTGCGCGTCTGCCAGTCGCGGGCGCTTACGTCATTGGCGCAGGTGTAGCCGAGCACGTATTCGAGCGCATGGGCGCGCGTGGCATTCTTGCACGCCTTGCCGATGACAACGGCCAACTCGCATTCGTAATCCACCTCGTCACTGCGAAGATGCCGCGGGAGCAGGATCGGGTCGCCCGGGTTTTGCACCGCGTTGGGCCCCTTGCAAAAAAGCACCGGGTATTCCGGGATTTGCCCCTTGGTTTCCTCGGCGTGGCGGCGGTAGTTGAGGCCGATGCACAAAAGCGCGGCGGGCTGCACCGGGGCGAGCAGTTTTGCGATGCGCGCCGGTTTGCCGGTGGGTCGAATCCCGTCAAAAATGCTCCCATCGAGTTGTTCGCGGGAGCCGTCCGGGTGCTGCACGGCGAAGTGGACCTCACCCTGCGGATCGAGATAACGCAAAAGCTTCATGCGCCCATCAAAGCGGATTCCCCTTCCCAGGAAAAGAAGAGTCTCCGGCGAAACGCGCTTGCCTCTGAATTTCCTGCGTGCCCTCGCCCCCCTTCGTGGTGTAATCTGTGGAAACCCATGCTGCTCAAAGAAGTCATCGAAGCCCTGGTCTTTGCCTCCCAGAAACCGCTCACGCCCAAAGAAATCACCGCGGCGCTGCGCTCCGCCGTGGACGATTCCGACGAGGAATCGGTACGCGCCCTGGCAGAGGCGACCGAGGCGGAGGTGGGGGCATTTTTTGAACAACTCCAATTTGAATACCGCAACGAACACCGCGCCTTCCAGCTTGTGGAGGGGGCGGATGGCTGGTCGATTGTGACCAAGCCCGATTACGCGCTCTGGGTGCGCCAGCTTTACCCGGAGAGCAAGCCCACCCGCCTGAGCGGCCCCGCGCTGGAGACCCTGGCCATCATCGCCTATCGCCAGCCGGTCACGCGCGCCGATATCGAGGTGGTGCGCGGCGTGGCGGTGGACGGCGTGATGCAAAACCTTCTGGAGCGCGGCTTGGTGCGTATCGCCGGGCGCGCCGATGTGCCGGGCCGCCCGCTGCTCTACGAGACCACGCAGGTGTTCATGCAACATTTCGGGCTGCGCTCGCTGGATGAACTCCCCAACGTGGACGAACTGCGCAAGGTGCGCCTGCCTTCCTCCGCGCCGCCCACCACCGGCGAGCTTTTCACGCCCGATGCTTTGCATCCCGAACCGGGCGAGACGCCCGCCGGGAATCCCGTGGAGGCCGCCCCCGAGGCGTCATCGGAGTTGCCCCCTGTCGGGGAACCTGCTTTAACAGACCCCAACGCGGAGAGCGTTTCCGCTGAAACCCCTGACCATGTCGCTGATCCCCATCCGTAAGCAAATCGACGCCTTGGACGAGCAACTCCTGGAGTTGCTCAAACGGCGGGCAGACCTCGTGCACGAAGTCGGCGAGATCAAGCGTAAAAATGGCGGCTCCATCTTCGCCCCGGAGCGCGAGGAGATCGTTCTGCGGGGGCTCGTGGACCGCAATGCGCGCCTGGGCGGACGGTTGCCCGCAGCCGCCATCCGCGCCATTTACCGGGAGATCATGTCCGCCTCCTACGCGCTGGAGAAAGGGCTCACCATCGCTTACTTCGGCCCGGCCGGCACCTACACTCATGAGGCCGCCCGCAGTAAATTCGGGGCCAGCGTGGAATACGCAGCCCAACCGGCCATCCCCGACGTCTTCGCCGCCGTCGCCCGGGGAGGCGCGGATTTCGGCGTGGTCCCCATCGAGAACTCCAGCGAGGGAGCCGTGACCCACACGCTCGATGAATTCATGGACTCGGATTTGAAAATCTGCGCGCAAATCCTGCTGCGCGTGGAGCAAAACCTCCTGGCCAAATGCCCGCGCGAACAGATCACGCGGATCTACTCCCACCCGCAATCGCTTGGCCAATGCCGGCAATGGTTGCGCGCCCATTTTCCCACGGCGGAAATCATCTCCGCCTCCAGCAACACCCGCGCAGCCCAGCACGCCGCCGAGGAGCCGGGCACGGCCGCCATCGCCGGAAAACTTGCGGCGGAACTCTACGGGCTGAATATTTTGGAGGAGTCCATCCAGGATTCCGCGTTCAATACCACGCGTTTTCTGGTCATCGGCCCGGAATCGTGCCCGCCCACGGGCAACGACAAGACCTCTCTTATGTTTGCCGTGCAGGACAAAAGCGGTACGCTTTTTGCCGCGCTGGAACCCTTTAACCGGCTGGGCATCTCGATGAGCAAAATCGAGAGCCGCCCCTCCAAGCGCAAAGCCTGGGAATACTTTTTCTTTGTGGACATCGAGGGACACGCCCAGGACGCCTTGGTGATCGAAGCCCTCAAGGCCCTCGGAGAATGCTGCACCCTGGTAAAGGTTTTGGGCAGTTATCCCAAGATGGGGTAGCCCCCCGACGGAAGGTTGGCCGCAAAAAGGCGCAAAAAGCGCAAACCCATTCTCTTTTTTTGCGTCTCTTGCGCCTTTTTGCGGCTATTCTTTCGTTTCCTTTTGAGTTTACTGTTGGCTCCAAACCGGGTTTGCTATTGGTTCCTCGTTCCCAATCTCCTGATTGGGAATGATTCTGTCTTGGAAACTCTGTTTCCTCGGGATTCCCCATGTTCTGTCGTTCTGTCGCGCGGTTTTCGAAACAGAGTTTCGCAGACACTCGCGTTCCCAATCAGGAGATTGGGAACGAGGGGGAGGACGAGAGCGGTCGGTCTCCTTGCGTTGCTCTTTTTTTGCGTCTCTTGCGCCTTTTTGCGGCTATTCTTTCGTTTCCTTTTGAGTTTACTGTTGGCTCCAAACCGGGTTTGCTATTGGTTTCAAGAGACGCACCGCCATGGATCTTCTTTCCAATCTTCGTTCATTCCTCCATCTCAAACCCAAGGAACTCATTGTGCCCGGCGATATTCCCGCGACCCTCGCCAACTGCGGCGGCAGTGTCGGAGCCGCCGAACAATTCCCCGGCGTGATGGATTTCTTTGCCCGCGAACTGATGCGCCTCTACCCTGCCCAGCTCGGCGAAGGCAAGGCGGCCTGCATGATTGCGGCGGCTTGCCCCGAAGCGTTGGTGCTGACTTCCCACATGGCGTACCTTTCCGGCTCCCGATTCGCCTCCGTCCAGGTTGTGGAAGGCGTTCCCAAGCTGACCCGCCACACCCTTCTCCCCAAAGAGAAAGTGGTGCTTGTGATCGACGAATGCAAAAATTTCATTCGCCTCAACGAAGCCATGGCAGCGCTTGCACCGCACAAGGTGCAAGTGACAGCCGTCGCTTGTGTCGTCAACTCGACCGGTCGCAACGAATTCTCGTTTTTGGAACGCGTGCCGATCCTTTCGCTCTACCACGGCACGCTGCCGGTGGCGCGCAATGCGCATTAAGCGAAGAACCGGAGTTCTGGCGGGCCAGCATTAATCGGCGCCCAAACGAATGGGGCTGAGTTTCGTGGCCTTGAACGGCTTGGGCTTTTGCGTGGGCACCGGCGAGGGCATTGGTGTGGGCACCGGTGTGGGTGTGGGGGTCGGCGTGGCAACCAGCGCATTTACCCCCTCTCCGCTCGTCATTCGTTCGTAACGGGATTTAAACGATTCGTTCCAGCCCAGAAAAAGCAACCAAAAGATTACCAAGTAGGGAAACCAAGAGTTCATAGGATCAAATCATTTTCAATCAGCAGGCGAAAGTCAAGGTGTGGAATCCCTCTTTTGCACTCCTGCGGCTGCCGAGTCCGGAGAGGCGTGGCCTTTCTCGTCCACGCGTCGGGGAACCCCCGAGAAGCGGCATTCCTTGACCCGTCCAAGAATAAATTCGTTACGTATTGAGCAAAAAACCTGTCACACTGTCTCATCTAACGTAACAAAAAAGCTATGCCACACCAATTACCAGCACTCCCGTATCCCAATGACGCGCTTGAGCCCTCCATCGACGCGCGCACCATGGAAATCCACCACGACAAACACCATGCGGCGTATGTCGCCAATCTCAACAACGCCCTGAAAGACCAGCCGGCGCTGGAAGCCAAGACAGTCGAGGAACTCATCGGCGATCTGGCCTCCGTTCCCGAAGCCATCCGCACCGCGGTGCGCAACAACGGCGGCGGGCATTGGAATCACACCTTTTTCTGGAAAATCATGGCCCCCAACGCGGGAGGCAAACCGTCCGGCCCCCTCGCGGCCGCCATCGATGCCGCGTTTGGCAGTTTCGAAGCGTTTCAGGAAAAACTCCAAGCGGCGGGCGTGGGCCGGTTCGGCAGCGGCTGGGCCTGGCTCTCGGTAAAAGCCGACAAGAGCCTCTGCATCTGTTCGACCGCCAACCAGGACAATCCCCTCATGAACGGAGTCGTAGATTGCACCGGCACGCCCATCCTGGGGGTTGATGTCTGGGAACACGCTTATTACCTGCATTACCAGAACCGCCGTCCCGACTACCTCAAGGCGTGGTGGAACACGGTGAACTGGCCAGTCGTGGAAAGCCTCTACGCAGCCGCCGTAAAGTAGGGCTTTCCCAAGAGGGTTCCGAAGGAAAGAGCCGGGGGTTGAACGAAGCGACACCCCCGGTTTGCGCACCCGACGCGCCCCCAAACGCCGGGTTGGGTCAAAAAACTTCTGCGTTGAGCCCGGTCTCTTCGCGCACGCGACGGGCAATGTGCGAGAGATGGGCCAGCGGGAGATGTTTGCAGCCGGGCCGGGCCGGGGGTCGGCAGGCGGAGTACACTTGCACCAGCGAGATTTGCGCCCCGGCCTCCTTGAGTTCGGCCAGGCGCCCCACGTACGCTGTAATCTCCTCTTCCCCAGGCTCTTCTTCTCCGATGGTGCAGAAAAGGCTCTGGATGACAACCGGCCGCCGTATGGCGATGATCAGGATATTGCGCAGCGTGGTTTCCATGGAAGCCTCCGGCCCGTTGATCCGGCGCATGTAGGCTTCGCTGCCCGCGTCCAGCTTGATCCAGATTTCGTCCTCGGGGGCGAGCCGGTCAATGCCGCGCTGCACCGTGGGCCGATGCAGCCCCGAACCGTTGGTGATGACCACCAGCTTGAACGGGGAGAGCAGATTGCGGATGACGAGCACTTCCTTGACGATCTCCTCAAAGTTGGAAACCAGGCTCGGCTCGCCGTCGCCGCTCAACGCCACTTCCTTGAGCACCACGAGTTCGGCGGGCGCGGCGGAAAACGGTTTCAGCTCGTGGAGACGCCCGCATTGGGCAAGCGCGACCATGTGGATGAGCTCGCGCGTGAGCACCTTCAGGTCGAGCTTGGACTCGGGCTTCCCCGGCCCGCGCACCACTTCGCAATACGGGCAATCGTAATTGCACGCCTGGCCGGGATTCACATTCACGCCAATGGTCAGCCCCCGGGCACGGGAACTGATCACCGCATAAACGAAGCGGTTGCCGAGGAATTCGCGGGGCTGGTGACGGTATGCGCCTAGGGTCGAGGTAAGCATGGGAATCCGTTCTGTTTCTGCGGGCGGGCGGACTGGGGCTGTCTGCGTGCCGGGGGCATTCGCAGGCAGGAGAGTCGCACATCATGAAAAAACCGCATTCGTATCAATAGAACGCCTGCAACAGCTTCTCCACACGCGATTTGTCGGCTGCGCACCCTTTGTTGCAGCGGTTTCTGTGGGCCGGGGACCAGTTTTCCCAACTAAGGCACAGCCACAATGATCCGCTTGAGGCTCTCGGTGAATGCGCCGATGTCCTCCAGCGAGACCAAAATGGTGGCGCGCCGCCCACCGGCATCCTCGGTGATTCTGAAAAAGCGACCGCGGTGATTTTCCTGGAGATCGAGGAAAAAAATCTTGTGTTCCACCTCGATTCTCTCTGTGGCGAGGGTCCTTCCGGACTTCGCCGCAAATCCTTCGGAAAACGAGGGGCGTTGATCGTAAGGGGTCGGGGAATTGATCATAAGAGATTACCGGGTATGTCGTGCGCGGGCATCAGGTTTTCCACTATGCCCCAGCCGAGATATTGTGTCTGCAATTTATTCAAAATATTACCTTGTTCAACCGGTTCTTTTTGGGGAGCCAAACGCCGCCTCCCGCATTCGCGGTAACGCTTTTCAGTGGCGTAAATGGGTTCCGGCTGCTTTGATAAGCCTATGTCCAGCCAGTTCGGTCAACTTTTCCGCATTTCGACCTGGGGCGAATCGCACGGGGGTGGGGTCGGCGTCGTCATTGACGGCTGCCCGCCCAATATCGACCTGAGCGAGGCAGAAATCCAGCGCGATCTCGACCGCCGCAAACCCGGCCAGAGCGAGATCGTCACCCCGCGCCATGAATCGGATGCGTGCCGCATTCTTTCCGGCGTGTTTCAAGGCAAGACTCTCGGCTCGCCCATTTCCCTCATGGTCATGAACCAGGATGCACGGCCTGAGGCTTACCGCGAAATGGAGACCACGTTTCGCCCTTCGCACGCGGATTTCACCACGCAGGCGAAATACGGCATCCGCAATTGGCAGGGCGGCGGCCGCGCCTCCGCGCGCGAAACCGTGGGCCGCGTCGCCGCGGGAGCGGTGGCGAAGAAAGTCCTCGCCGCGCTCGCACCCGGCCTCGAAATCCTCGCCTATGTAAAGGCAATCCACGCGATCGAAGCCGCCGTTGACCCCGCGACCGCCACCTTCGAGCAGGTGGAGAGCAATATCGTCCGCTGTCCCGATCCCGAAGCCGCGCCCCGCATGATCGAGCTGATCAAGACCCTGCGTTCGGAAGGCGATTCCGCAGGGGGCGTGGTGGAATGCGTTGTGCGCGGCGTGCCGCCGGGCCTGGGTGAACCGGTGATCGACAAGCTCGAAGCCGACCTCGCCAAGGCGATGTTAAGCCTGCCCGCCACCAAGGGTTTTGAGATCGGCTCCGGCTTCGCGGGAACGCGGATGACCGGCAGCCAGCACAACGATCCATTCGTGCTGCGCGAGGGCCGGGTGCGCACTACGACCAACCACTCGGGCGGCATCCAGGGCGGGATCAGCAACGGCGAAAATATTTTCTTCCGCGTCGCTTTCAAGCCCACCCCCACCATTACCCGCGCCCAACCGACCGTCACCGTCACGGGCGAGCCAACCGAGCTTGCCGCGCGGGGCCGACATGACCCCTGCGTCTTGCCGAGGGCGATTCCGATCGTGGAAGCGATGACGGCGCTCGTATTGTGCGACCACGCCTTGCGCCAACGCGGCCAATGCGGGAGGATTTAACCCTGCAACCCGGCGCGAAAGGGCCCCACAAACCTCTGAAGGATTTCACCCTTTCCTTTTTACGTCTTTTGCGCTTTTTTGCGGCTAATCTTTTTCTATGGATCGCGGTCTGACCCTTTTCCTGAGTTGCGCGGCACTAATCCTTGCCTACCAGGGAATTAAAGGCTGGCGGCTGGGTATTGTCCGGCAAATCGTCCGGTTTGGCGCGCTGGCGGCGGCTTATGCCACCGCGCTTTTTGCGAGCGGGTTCACGGTCCCCCTGCTGCGTCCCCTCGGGTATCCCGATCCCCTCCTGCATTGCCTGGGCGGCGCGGGTCTGGGATTGCTGGCTTATTTGTTCGTTTGCTTCGTCGGCGGCGTTCTCTTTAAGCGCACTGCCCACCAGGAAATGGGGCTCGTCTGGTTTTTTTATGGCGCCACGGGCGCTTTGCTGGGGATCGCCTACGGGCTGGTGCTGGTGCTTTTTTTGGCGGACACCGTCCGCTTCCTCGGCGGCATCGCCGAAGCCAACACCACCCTCGCAGCCACGCCTGCAAAGCAGAAACGTGCCGCCTCCAAAAGAACCAAGGCGACCAGCCCTTTCCCGGGGTTATTGATTGAGGTCAAGACGGCGCTTGAAGGCCACACAACCGGCGAAATCCTGCAAACGATCGATCCGGTCCCGAAGAAGACCTACGCCCTGGCGGGAAAAATGGGACGCACTCTTACCGACCCCGCGGCAACCGCCCGGTTTTTGAGCTTTCCCGGAGCGATGGAACTGGCCGGGCAGCCTGAAATCCAGGCACTGCGCAACGACCCCGAGATCGTGCATGCGCTTCGGGACGGACAATGGCTTCCGCTGCTCAAAAACCCGAAGATCGTCAAGGCAGCCAACGCTCCGCAAACCGCTGCATTGCTCCAGAAATTCGACCTGGAAAAAGCGCTCGACCACGCGCTCAAGAAGTAAGCCGGTTCAACCGAAGGCCTCCGGCTTTTACGCAAAGCTATTGCCCCGGGATTTCAGACGCGGGCGGGGCGGAAACGAAATATCCAAAACGCCAGGCGCCATGGACCAATTGCAGCCCGGCCCGATACCCTTTGTAATCGGGATCGAAAGTCGCTTCCGCAGGCGCAACCATAAAATTCCCGCTGGGCACGAATTTCTCCCGCAAAACCAACTCCAGTTCCGGCCAGAGGTTGTTCCGGTTCCAATATTCGAAAACGCCCGCCCCTTCTCCGCCCGGTTCCCAGCTATAGCCGAAATTCGGGGCCATCATGGGCGCGAGCGTGGCGATGTCGTGCTGGGCAACGGCTTTGTGCAGCCTGCCTTGAAAAGCCTGGAAAGCCGTGTCTCCGCTCTGGTCGGGCATGTCCGCGCCCGGCGGCCTCTGGATGCGCGGTTTTTTGTGGAGCGAAGCGCATCCAGTGAGAGCAGCCAGCGCAAGCGCCAGCAGAACGGTGAAAATGTAAGGGAACAAGAGGCGCAATTTCATGAGCGGCAATGGGGTGGTCCAGCCCAGTAAAGAGCAGGAAACGGGCCGATCCTAGAGCATTTTCGTTTGACGTTGTCGCATTGATTGTGCGCTGAAAGCGCAAGGGAAACCAGCCCAGGGCAGAGCGCAGCGTCGCCCTGGGTGCCGCGCAACAACCGGTTGCGCCCTGCAAGGGCGCTGGTAAGGGGGAG
>CAIYQA010000012.1 GCA_903928175.1 uncultured Spartobacteria bacterium
AATCCTGCAAGTTCTGAGCGTGAACGTATTTTCAAAAGACCCTCTCGATCAGCTACTTGTAACTACTCATACAAGGAATGAAACTATCACAATATGCAACCAACTGAGTTTCAACGACTTTTAACTGGACGGTAGTGATTCTGAATATCCCCTTTCACTCTCGATAGCTATACCCCCCATTCCCTAAATTCCAGCCGCACGCTATGGAAATTTATCCCGATCTCGCCCAGCTCTCCGGAAAAATCGCCGGTTTTCAAAACCAGATCGCCAGCCGCAATCGCTCCAGCTTCGCAGGCATTTGCGGCTTTGACGGGTTCATCGACACATTCATCCAGATGCAATCCCCGGCGACCCTGGCTCTCTTTGGCGCCAAAGTGCAAGCCGCCGCCGGAATGGCTGCCTCGTACCCGGTCCACCATTTGGGCGACAAATTTGGGGGTAACGGACCACTCCTGGCCGCCGCATTGCATGGGGTCTTTTGCGGCGCAGTGGACATCACCTACATCGGCGCGCTGGGCAAAGGAACCGTGCTTCCGATTTTTGAAGAAGCTCTCGCGGGAAAGATGAAGCGCCTCTTCACATTGGCCGAACCCGCGCACAGCGACTGCATCGAATTCAAAGACGGAAAGATCATGCTCTCGGATATGCGCAGCTGTGCGGAGATTCATTGGGAGCGGCTTCTGGAATGTGTGGGGCAGGAAACCCTCGATGCGCTTTTGAAGGAGAGCCGTTTTGTGGCGGCGGTGAATTGGGGAAAACTGATCCATGTCGGCACGATCTGGGAAGCGATCGCGAACCGTCTCTCCGCGTTGGGCATTGCGAAAAAAGAAGTGGTCTTTTTCATGGACCTCGCGGAATTCGAGCAACGCCCCCGCCAGGACCGCTTGGAACTCGTGGATCTGGTCGGAAAAATCACCGCCCAATGCCACACGCTTCTGAGCTTTAATTTAAAGGAAGCGTGGCAGATGGCGGACGAATTCCAGGGGAATTTCCACGGCAAAAAAGCGCCGGGGGATGTCGCGGAACTGGCGGCTCTTTGGGGCGAGGGAAAACTTCCCGAACGGCTCTAGACCAGTTTCGGGTTCATTTGTCGCATTTCTCTCGCCCCGAAGGGGCTGAGTAAACCAGCCCAGGGCAGCGCCCTGGGTATGCGTGTGAGAGAGCCGTGCCCTGCAAGGGCACTGGGAAGCGCTCGCGCTCAATCCGCTCCCCCTTACCAGCGCCCTTGCAGGGCGCAACCGGTTGTTGCGCGGCACCCAGGGCGACGCTCCGCTCTGCCCTGGGCTGGTTTGCCTTGCGCTTTCAGCGCACAATCCATGCGACAACGTCTTCCGGTTCAAAGCCCAGAACTCAAACGAAAATGCTTAATCGGGGCATTGGCCGCAAAGGGGATGCGATTGATCCCCGCAAAGATGCGCTTTGCGCAGGTTGCGATACGCCTCGCTGCCCCACACTTCCTCGACAGTGGCCGCGTTGAACACGTCCTTCACGAGCGCGTGCTCTCGATTCACACGCAGGCAGCAAGGGGTCACCGCCCCCTCCACAGAAATAAACAGGGATTTAAACGGCCAGAAACATTTTCCGAGCCGCCGGGAGGAGTCGCTATAAGACGAGAGAATGCCGCTCTTGAGCAGCTTGAAACGCAGCCGTCGCACCGCCTTCTTTATTTCGGCTGAGTGCTTTCGGGATTCGGCGACAAACTCCGCAGATTCCTTGAAGCCGAGGTCGCTTTGAATCATCCAGTTTTCGACTTCGTTCAGGCTGAGGTAATCAATTTTCAGATCCCGGGCCAGTTCATAAAATTGATCCAATTCCGTGAAATTCTTGTGGCTCACGGTGGTATTCAAGCCAATGAGAACATTCCGATGTTTTTGGTCCCTTTCGGAGATGAGTTGCCTGACACCCTGGATCACCTTGTCGATGTCCGCCCCCCGCAAGTAACCGAAGACCTCTTTGTTTACCGAATCAAAACTCACGGCAATGTCCGAGACATAATCGAGAACATAACGGCGATATTTCTCAATATTAAAAAGTGTGCCGTTGGATATGGTTCAGACGCGGACATTCCTATCCTTAAACATCCTGAGCATTTCGGCGATTTGGGGATGGAGCAACGGCTCTCCCAAACCCTGGAGCTTTACCGATTTCAAATGGGGGAAAAGCGAGAGGATCTTATCGACATCGCAAAGTTCCAGATCGGTCTTCTTGTAGGAGCCGATCACCGTGTCCCGCGAACAGGTTACGCAGTGCAGATTGCACCGGACCGTTGGCTCCAGTTGAATATCCGTAGGCGCGGTCGGCAGCTCCCTTGTTTGAAAACCGCGAAGACGCCAATGGAAGAGTGCCTTCTGAATTTTTCTTTGGATGGAGATGAACATGGGTTGGGGTCTGCGTTTGCCCAAGCTAAAACAAGAGCGGCGCATTACAACTCCAAAGCGGGCAACCCGGAGCGCTGCCGGTCTTGATTTTTGCCCCGAAATCGCCAACAGTGGCACCGAATGAGCAACGATTTCCCCCTGGTTTCTGTCTGCATCCCCGTCTATAACGGCGAGGTTTTTCTAGAGGCAACACTCCAGTCGCTCCTGGCACAGACCTATGCGAACTGGGAGTTGATCGTCGTGGATGAAAAATCGGAGGACCGAACCCTTGAAATCGTCAAGCGCTTCGGCGAGCGAAATCCCGGCGTGCCCGTCAAAATCTACGTCAACGAAACCCGGCTCCGCCAGGCGCGCAACATGAACCGCGCGATCGAGTTGGCGAAGGGCGAGTTCATCAAGGTGCTTTGCGCGGATGATTTGATCGAGCCGGATTGCCTGGCCGTCCAGGTCAGCGCCCTGCAAAAGCATCCCAGCGCGGTCTTGGCCGGAAGCAGCAAGAAAGTGATTGATGCGAAAGGGCGCCACCTTTTCACCGCCAACCGGCTGCCCGACGGATTCCTCCCCGGCAAGCAAGCCATCAAAGCCTGTTTCCGAGCAGGGACAAACCTCATTGGCGAGCCGTCGCTGGTTCTGTTGCGCGCCTCCGCTTTGAAAGGGTTCCCGTTGATGAACATCGAAATTCCCAACTGCACGGATCTCGATCTTTGGCTGCGGCTCCTGGTCCACGGCGACATGGTTTTTAGCGGCAAACCGTTGGGCTCTTTCCGGGTCCAGGGGCAGTCGGGAACGCGCAACACGGAAGCCCGCGTCACGAGCGATTTTTTTGCGATGGCCGATGCCCTTTCCAAAGAGTCAGGCATCGCCATCAGCCCATTTACCCGGGCATGGCTGGCGATCTGGATGCCGATTCAAAACGCTTTGCGCCGCCTCATTTACCGCTGCTTTGCGAATTCGTGAGCGAAGGGTCGCTTATTTTTCGCGGCTGGCGAGCAGGAGATGGAGTCCGCGCTTGATCAAGAATGGGATGTCTTTTGCTTTGAAGTTCCAGCTCCGCAGCATGCAGCGCAGGCGAAGCAGTTCCCCTTTCAGTTTGACCTTTTGCTGCTCTCTGCGGCTGACCCCTGGCAGGGAAATCATAAAGAGCGCCTCTTTTTGCCACGCCTCCCAGTCGGTGAGTAATCGCGGATCAATGAGATTGTGCCTGCGCGCGATGTCAAAGAGTCTGCTCCCCGGATAAGGGGCGGTCACCGACCAGCTGATATAGTCGATCAAGCGCTTGTTGAAGAGTTTCCAGGCGAAATCGAGCGTTCTCAGCGATGCCGCGGAATTTTCAAAGCGCAACTGCCCCTCTTCCTCCCACACATTATAGAGCATGAAGAGGCCGAGCACCTTGATGTTGTATTTTTGCAGGAGCGCACAAGTCGTTTCGACGTCCTTCAGGTCGATCTTTTTCCCGGTGCCCTCGATGGTCTCCTGGTTGCCGGTTTCGATGCCGAGATGGACATACCAACACCCGGCCTCCGCCATCGCCTGGGCCAGTTCTTCGGTGAAGGGCTTGACGCGCAATTGCGCTTTCCAAGTCACCCCCAGGTTGCGCTTCTTGAGTTCCCGGCAAATCTCCAAGGCATTCTCCAGGGAATTGTTGAACTCGTCCGCCTGGTCAAAGAACTCCCGAATCCCAAATTTACGCGAAAGCATCTCCACCTCGTCGGCGACATTCCGGGCCGAGCGGAGTCGGAGCGTGGGCCGTGAGGATTTCCAGACCGCGTTGGAACAGAAAGCGCACCAGTAGGGGCAGCCTCTGGCGGAAAAAATGGTCGCTTCGGGGGACTGCTTGGAGAGATACCACCCTTTGTAAGGGCTGAAATCGATCAGATCCCACGCCGGGGAGGGCAAAATATCCAGCGGGGAGATGAACTGGGCCGCCGGATTTTCGTGGACGCGCTCTGTTTCCCCATCCCGTTCGATTGCCCAGACGCCGGGCAATTTGTAAATTTCCTGGTTGCTGCAACCGGAGTTCAAGGCTTGGACAATCTGGAAAAACGCGATTTCCCCCTCGCCGACAACGGCGATATCCGCGTGGCTTTGCCGGAGGGTATCCAGCGGTAAAGCCGTCGTGTGCGGGCCGCCGACCACCACGGTCGTGTCGGGGAGTTTTTCTTTAGCCCTTCGAGCGAGGGCCGAAGCGCCATGTGTGGACATGGTATAGAAAGAAATCCCGAGGACATCCGGCTGGAACGCCTCGATCTCTTCCCAGGTCTTTTGGAACCCGATGAGCGCGCCATCGGTGACCTTGATCTGCACTTCGGGCATCTTGCTGCGCAAATACGCCGCGAGGTACAAAACGCCCAGCGGCGGGCACATGCTTTCGGCGAGCGCCTCCAGGGAGGATTCGGCCAGGGCCGGGGCAAAGACAAGTTGGACCTTCATGATTGAGATGGGCTCTTCGAGTTTGAAACCTCCACTTTTTCCACCACGTACAGCGGTCGGCGCTTGGTCTGGAAGTAAATGCGGCAGACGTATTCGCCCACAATCGCGATGGCGATCAGGTTGGCGCCCCCCAGCATGAAGCCGAGCGTAATGAGCGAGGTCCAGCCTTGCACGGTCCTGAACCCTATCGCAAAGCAGATCAACACTTGGAGCAGGTAGATGCCTCCCAGAGCGCAGACAAAGAGGCCCAGGAACAGGGCCAGTCGGATCGGGACCTTGGAAAATCCGAAAATCCCGTCCAACCCCAGTTCAATAAGGCGGCGAAGGTTGTAGCCGGGGGTTCCGGCATGGCGCGCGGGCCGGTCATAAGGAATACCCAACTGCTTGAAGCCCACCCAGCTGCGCATCCCACGGATGAGGCGGTCGTTCTCCGGCATATCGGAGATAAGCCGGGCCACGCGCTGGCTGATCAAACTGAAATCCCCCACATCCAGCGGAATGGGGCGTTCGGCGATGGCGTTGATCAGCCGGTAAAAGGCCTTGAAACAGAACCGCAGCCAGAGCGGCTCTTTGCGGTTCTGCCGGATGCCATACACGACATCGTAGCCCTCGCGGAATTTCTCCAGGAATACAGGGATTAATTCCGGGGGGTCTTGCAAATCGGCATCCAGCAGGATCAACGCTTCCCCCCCGGCGTGGCGCATCCCGGCGGAGATGGCCGCTTGATGGCCGAAATTGCGGGAGAACCGGACGAGTTTCCAGCAGAGGGCCTCCGTTGGCTTCAGGCTTTGGATGCG
>CAIYQA010000013.1 GCA_903928175.1 uncultured Spartobacteria bacterium
AGGAGGCCTTGGCGAGGGGTTTTCTCGGTATCCTTTTGATGGCGACTCGAAGTTTCGCATCTGCGTCTCCATCGAGATGGAGGAGAATGCCCACCGGACCCTCACCACGCGTGCCTTCTACAGGCAGTTTCAACCGGACGATGTTCCGGAAGCCTATTATGAACACCTGCGCGGCAAGATTACCCAAGAGGAGATGTTCGATTGGGATGAGCAGTGCAGGAGCGCGGCGCGGGCAGCGAAGGACGAAGCCCACCGAATCGAACTTGGAGACAGACCCGGAGAAGTGCCGGATCCGGAGAAGAGACGCCGGGTGAAAAAGCTGATTAGTGAACGGATCAAGGAGCACCAGAATTGGGTGCTTATTGGCGGCCCTCCCTGCCAGGCATTCTCTCTGGCAGGCAGGTCACGCATGCTCGGAGTGGTCAGGAAGGAGAATGAAAGCGCCAAAGCGTTTCAAAGCAGAAAAGATCTCGTCGCCGTCGCTTTCGAGAAGGATCACCGTCATCTGCTTTACAGAGAGTATCTTTCAATCATCGCGGATCACTGGCCTCCGATTTTCGTGATGGAAAATGTAAAAGGTTTGCTCTCAGCCAAGCTCGACGGCGAACCGGTCTTCCCAATGATCCACAGTGACTTAATGGACCCGAATTCGGCGCTCATGCGAAAGGGACACGGTCACAAATACCGCATCTGCTCACTCACCATTCCTGCCCTCGTTCCGGGAGAGGGGATCGAGGGAGGTAACTACCTGATCAGGGCTGAAAATCACGGCGTTCCCCAACGACGTCACCGCGTAATTCTGCTTGGTATCAGGGATGATATGGCTGTGACCACAATGCCCACACTGGAACGCTCTGAAGGCCCGAGCTTGTCAAGCCTGTTCAGCGGGCTACCCGCTTTATTACCGACGGTATCCAAGCCTCCAGGAGTCGATCTCGCCGGAGTGGTACACGAGATTCTCACTGCGCCTTGGCTGAAGGCTCTGGGCTCTCGGGCATCCAACGGCGCAAGCGAGGATTTCAGGAAGATCCAGCAGGAGGTCTATGAAGCCCTAGAGAAAATCGCGGGCAAAAAAGCTTCAGGTGGGGCTGAGTTCATCGCCAGTTGTAACATGAAGAACGTCCCAGGCGAGCTCGGGAGATGGCTGGTTGATTCACGGCTCGGCGGGGTGTGCAACCATGCCACTCGCTCGCACATGGCATCCGACCTGCATCGTTATCTGTTTTCATCTACATTCGCAAAAGTGTTGCACCGTTCACCCAAGCTGGAGGACTTTCCGGAAGCCCTTTTGCCAGACCACTCCAACGTGAAGGGCTAAGTCAAAGACCTGCGTAAGTTTGCGGACCGCTTTCGGGTACAACTCAATGGTCGCCCGGCCGCTACAATCACGTGCCACATCTCACAGGACGGTCACGCCAATATCCATCCGGATCCGCGGCAAATAAGAAGTCTGACGGTTCGCGAGGCAGCTCGGATCCAGACATTCCCAGACAACTACTTCTTTGAAGGGAGCAGGACAGCTCAATACCGCCAAGTCGGAAACGCGGTCCCGCCATTCCTGGCTCACCAAATTGCGGGGGTGGTAGCTGAGCTATTTAAAAATACGGCATGAGTGTCTCGCATCGTGCTCGACCCCGGGTATAGCCATGGAGCCTTTAGCATTGCAAATCGGCCATTAAGTTTGAACATTAAGCTCGTGAAGAGGATTGAAGCAATCAAGGGCAGGGAGGTCAGGTTTGTTGGTGCTGCTGGTCCGGCACCGCTGACTGC
>CAIYQA010000014.1 GCA_903928175.1 uncultured Spartobacteria bacterium
ACTCCGGGTCCTGGGGCGTTGCCCCAGGCTGGTATGGAGCCGCGCCTTTGGCGCTCAAGAGTTCTTTGGCACTCAAGAGTCCGCTTCTTTTTAAGAGTCGGTATCAGACCAGCTAACCGGTCCTCACATGCGATATATCGAGCATGAAAAGGAATCTTTTTTGTCTCAGCACCGTATGTGTTCTTTGCTTCGCTGGTTGCAGTCGGCAGGACGAAAATTCGGAGACCGGTTCCAATATGACCCCGACCCCCATGCAAGGCGCGGTCTCCACGCCCATGCAGATGCCGGGGTCCTCATCCGCCCCGGGCGCCAGCAATACGCCTTCCATGACCCCCGGCAGTTCACCCATGCCAACCCTTTCACCCATGCCAACCCTTTCGCCCATGCCGAGCATCACCCCAATGCCTTCGATAACACCTTCTCCCGCCCGGTAGTCAGGTGGGCGAAGCGCATTCCGCAACTAGGGAGGTCAGGCTTCGGGCTCCAGCGCGAGCACGGCTTTTGCCGCGTCCAAATCTTCGTCGCAGACATCCACCCGCACGCCGCCGAGGGCGTTGCAATAGAGCCAATCCATTTGGATCGTGTTTTCATCCCGGATATAGGCCGGGACGCCCGCATCTTCCAAACGCATCCGCAGCAAATGAGCCTCCTCCACCTTTGGAAAAGTCGCAATGGTGACCATCCAGCAAACATCACCCGTTCCTCCGCACGAGTAAAGCGCTCAGTAATTCAGGAACTCAGCAAAGAGGGCAACCGTGCCTGTCATCCCGAGCAGAGCGAGGGACCTCACGAAATAATCTAAAAGGTGGCTTCTTCTGAAGTGTGCGAGCTTGGAGACGCTTGCGGGGTCCCTACGCTCGGGATGACGCATGGTGCCGACTCTTCCTCTTCCTGATCTCCTGATACCACATCCTTAAGATAATCAGACTATTAAATTTTGGCAGAAGAGTTTGCTTGATCGTGCAGCCAGGGGCGACCAACCAAAGAAAGCACCAGCGAAGCATCCTCCCAGAAGCGGCGTAAACCTGGCGGCAACCCTTGACGGAGTTTATCGACGCTCTCAAAGAGAGCGTTGGCAAATCCCTCACCATCCTTAAGCACATCCCAAACTTGTTCACAGGGGTTGAGTTCCGGGCTGTAGGCAGAGACAATACGTGAACACCCTTGGGGATGCGCGGATCTTCGGGTCGCAAATGGAACCCAGCTTGCTCGGCAACCCCGAAGCTCGCCCTCTTGGGGACCGGGCTTTTGTTTGGCCAGGAGCCTATCGGAGCCGCCGTCACGAAATGCTTTGATCCATGCAAACACGCTGGCACGCGAGCACCCACAAATTTCCGCGATCTCTTCCCCGCTCTTTTCGACACGTCGCCGCCAATTTTACGCACAGCAATCGTGTTTTGAGCCGTGCGTTCTTCTGCCGCCGGTGTCCCCCCCTCTATTTTACTCCCCGGTGTCTTTTTTCATTGAGCCAACACGTGCGCGAGTCCTCCCCTCTCAGAAAGCTCGGCTATCGCCGCCTGGAATTCCCTTCTCTGGCCCACTGCTGCAAGATCTGGCGGCACTCTGTATAAGATACTATTAATTAGTAACTTACACAGCTTTCCCGGTTGGGCCACCCCTTTTGCGAAGCCAAATTTCCAAGAGAGCCAAGTCCGCAGGGGTGATCCCGCTAATGCGTCCGGCCTGCCCAAAGGTGGCGGGCTGGATTTTGGCAAATTTTTGCCGGGCTTCGGCCCGGAGTTCCGGGACGACAGCGTAATCGAGGTCTGCGGGGATAAGGCGGGTTTCGCCTGCCCGGGCGCGCTCCACCTGCGCCTCCTGGCGACGGATGTATCCCTCATATTTGAGGTCGGTCTCCAGCAGGGTCCAGATTTCAGCGGGGAAGCGGCTGTAAAAGGGCTCGGGGAGCGCGGCAGCGTGGGCTTCGGGCCGCCGCAGCCATTGGGAAAGGCGCACCCCGTCGAGCCGCTCGGTATCGGCAAAGGTTTGCGCCTCGGCAAGCCGGGTGGTCTTCTCCTGGGTGGCAGCCCAGCGGCGGTCGTCCACCAACCCCAGGCGTCGGCCCAATGGAGTCAATCGCAGATCGGCGTTGTCCTGGCGCAGCAAGAGGCGGTATTCGGCGCGGCTGGTAAACATCCGGTAGGGTTCCAGGGTCCCCTTGGTGACGAGGTCATCGATCAGGACGCCGATGTAGCCTTCGGTGCGGCCGATGACGAGCGGTTCGCGCCCGAGCAGCTTGAGGGCGGCATTGGCCCCGGCCACCAACCCTTGAGCCGCCGCCTCCTCGTAGCCGGAGGTGCCGTTGATCTGCCCGGCGAAGTAGAGATGGGCGACCGGCTTGGTTTCCAAGGTGGGATGAAGCTGCGTGGGCGGGCAGTAGTCGTATTCGACCGCATAGCCCGGGCGCAGAATCTCCGCCTGCTCCAAGCCGGGGATGGAACGAATGAACGCGTATTGGACCTCGTGCGGGAGGCTCGTGGAGAGGCCGTTGACATAGATCTCCTCCGTGTGCAGCCCCTCGGGTTCGAGGAAGATTTGGTGGCTGCCCTTTTCAGGGAAGCGGACCACCTTATCCTCAATGGAAGGGCAATAGCGGGGGCCGACCCCTTCGATCTTACCGCAGAAGAGGGGGGATTGATCGAGGTTGGACCGGATGATCTCGTGCGTCTGCTCGGTGGTGTGGGCGATCCAACAGGCAACTTGTTCCACGTGGAACTTTCCGCCGCAATGCCGGTTCAGGGTGAAGATGTCGCCGGGGCGCTGGTCGATCAACTCCGGCAAAAAGGAGAACGTGGGCGGCGGGGTGTCGCCGTATTGGGCTTCGCACCGGGTGAAGTCGATCGTTCGGGCGTTGAGGCGGCACGGGGTGCCGGTCTTGAAGCGCCCGATCTCGAATCCGAGTCGCGCGAGGCTGTCGCTCAGGGTGGAGGGGGAATCGCCCATCCGCCCGCCGGGAGCGTTTCTCAGGCCGACATGGAGCAGCCCGCGCAAGAAGGTGCCGGTGGCAACCACGACGGCGCGGCAGTGGATTTCCAGGCCCAACTGGGTCCGCACCCCGGTGGCGCACCCCTCCGTGGTGAGAATCTCAACGCCGTGCCCTTGTTTAAGGGAAATGCCCGGCTGGCGCTCGCAGGCGGCTTTGGCCCGGAGCTGGTAAGCTTTCTTGTCGCACTGGGCGCGCGGCGCGCGCACGCTGGGCCCTTTATTGCTGTTGAGCATCCGGCATTGGATGGCGGTGGCATCGGTATTGACCCCCATGAAGCCGCCCAAGGCGTCGATTTCGCGCACGATATGTCCCTTGGCGAGGCCGCCGATGGCCGGATTGCACGACATCTGGCCCACGGTATCGAGGTTTTGCGTGAACAGCGCCACCTCGCACCCGAGCCGGGCTGCGGCAAAGGCCGCCTCGAGGCCGGCATGCCCGGCTCCGACGACAGCTACGTCATAGATTTTGGGATCGATAAACATGTTCTACGTGGAACAGAGTGCGCTTGGGCGGGGAGGGGATTCCCCGGTCGTGGGCTCCGGCAACAACGGCCAGGAGTGTCATCCATTCTCCCTCGCAAATCAAGAGGGAACGCTCACGGCGAGGGGAGGGGTCCGCGACGGCTCTTGCTATAAGGGTTTCCGGGGGGTTGGTTTTCAAAATGATTATCTTTGCTTGCTTTGCGGGAAGATTTGTCTAGAGTTCCCGCCGAATTTAGAAAACCTTAATGCGATGATGGAAACCCGATCTTTCGCCGATGCGGAAATCAACCGATGTCTCACTGCTGAGGAGAAAATCCAATTTCTCCGGCAGATGTTTCGTATCCGCCGGTTTGAGCAGACCTCTCTAAAGGCCTACAATGCGGGCAAGATGGGCGGGTTCCTGCATCTCTACACCGGGCAGGAGTCGGTGGCGGTCGCCACGATTTCCCTGCTCGGTCCCAACGACCATGTGATCACCGCCTACCGGGATCACGGGCACGCGCTGGTCTGCGGAATGGAGATGGGCGAGTGTATGGCGGAGTTTTTCGGCAAGGCCACCGGGTGTTCCAAAGGGAAGGGGGGCTCGATGCACCTTTTCGCCCCCGATAAACGGTATTGGGGCGGCCACGGGATCGTCGCCGGGCAGACGCCGCTCGGTCTCGGCATTGCCTATGCCTTGAAATACAAAGGCATCCGCGGCTGCTGCCTCTGTTATTTGGGGGACGGCGCGGTGAACCAGGGCGTTTTCCACGAAAGCCTGAACCTCGCCTCGCTCATGAGTTTGCCGGTCATTTACATCATCGAGAACAACGGCTACTCGATGGGCACCAGCCTGGCCCGCTCCTCCGCTTTCAAGCAGATGCTGGCCCAGCGCGCCGAGGGATACAACATCCCGTGGGACCACGCCAACGGGGAAAACATTTACGAAATGCGCGCCAAAACGCACGCCGCCATCGAGCGCGCCCATGAGGAGAGCCGTCCCACGGTCCTGGAGATCGCCACCTACCGTTATTACGGGCATTCGGTGGCCGACGCCAACGCCCGCAAATACCGCACTCCCGAGGAGATCGAGCATTACAAGACCTATCACGACCCGCTCCGGCTTTGGCAGAAACGGTTGGTGGACGAGGGGCTCCTCACCGAGGAGCAGGCGGCCGCGATTGACCACGAAGCCCGGGCGGAAGCCGAGGCCGCGTCGCGGTTTGCCGATGAAAGCCCGTTCCCCACCGAGGCGGACATCTTCGCCGACGTGTACAGCGAGGTCGATCACCCCGTCGGCGAAGGCCCGCACGGCACGCACTTTTTCAACTAGTTTTTTTTCGCCATGCCTCTAATCACTTACCGCAAAGCTTTGAACGACGCCCTCGCCGAGGAGCTGCTCCGCGATGAAAACGTGGTGTTGCTCGGGGAAGAAGTGGCCGAATACAACGGGGCCTACAAGGTCACCGAAGGGCTCTGGGCCCGGTTCGGCAGCAAGCGCGTCGTGGACACCCCCATCTCCGAGGCCGGTTTCGTCGGCATGGCCGTGGGCGCCTCGATGCTGGGTCTGCGGCCCGTGGTCGAGCTGATGTTCTGGAGCTTCTCGTTCGTGACGTTTGACCAGATCATCAACAATGCCGGCTGCGTGCGCTACATGTCCGGCGGGCAGATCGCCTGCCCCATCGTCATCCGAGGCCCGGCCAACGGCGGCACCAATGTCGGCGCCACCCATTCGCACACGCCGGAGAATTTCCTGGCCAACACCCCGGGGCTCAAAGTCGTCTGCCCCGCCACGGCCTATGATGCCAAAGGGCTCATGAAAGCGGCCATCCGGGACAACGACCCGGTGATGTTCATGGAAAACACGCTCCTGTATGGTGAACAGTGGGAAGTGCCTGAGGAAGAGTATCTTATACCGATTGGCGTGGCCGATGTGAAGCGCGCGGGCACCGATATTTCCCTCATCGCCCACGGGCGGGCCGTCCTCACCTGCCTCAAGGCGGCGGAAATTTTGCAAGCTCAGCATGGGATCCATGCCGAGGTCGTCGATCTGCGCAGCATCCGGCCCCTGGACGAAGAGACGCTGCTTGCCAGCGTGCGCAAGACCCACCGGGCCGTCTTGGTGGAGGAAAACAAGCCGTTTTGCGGCGTGGACGCCCAGATCGCCTCGCTCATTCAAGAAAAGGCGTTCGACGAACTCGACGCCCCGATCCAGCGGATCAGCGCCTTGGACGCCCCCGCCATCTACAGTCCGCCGCTGGAAAAAATCCAATTGCCGACTCCCGACCGGGTGGTGCAAAAAGCACTGTCCATCTGCTAAAGCCTATTATTTAATACCATTATGCCTCTCCCGATCGAAATGCCCAAATTGAGCGACACCATGACCGAGGGAACCCTCGTGAAATGGCAAAAAAAAGTGGGCGACACAGTGGAAATGGGCGATGTGCTCGCCGAAATCGAAACCGACAAGGCGACAATGGAAATGGAGGCGTTCGACGACGGAACCCTCGCGGAAATTTACGTGAAGGAAGGCGAGAAAGTCGCCGTGGGCCAGCAGATCGCGCTGCTCGCCTTGCCGGGAGACAAGCCGGGCGATGTGGCCGCGCCGCGTCCCGCAGCTCCGGCGAAAACGAGCGCCAAGGCAGATACGACCACGGTTCCGCCGCCCTCGGCTCCGGCCCCTGTGGCCGAGGTTCCCGTCCCGGTTTCCGGATCCAAAGTCAAAGCCTCCCCGCTGGCCCGGCGCATCGCCGCCGCGCGCGGAGTGGACCTTGCACGCGTTGCAGGGAGCGGCCCCGGCGGGCGGATTGTCCAACGCGACGTGCTCGAAGCCAAACCCGGCGCGCCCGCCGCCCCTGTTGCCGCGACCAAACGCCCCGGCACCCCGGCGCAGCCTGCTCCGGCAGCCCCCGCCCAGGCAATTCCCGCCTTGCCCGCAGGCCCCAACGACCGCACCCTCCCCCTCTCTGGAATGCGCCGCGTCATCGCCGAGCGATTGGTGGCCAGCAAATCGACCGTGCCCCATTTTTACCTGCAAATCGAAGTGGACGCCGGACCGCTCCTTTCGCTACGCAGTGAGATCAACGCCTCGGCGGAAGCCAGCGGACGGGGGAAAATCACCGTCAACGATCTGGTCATCAAAGCCGTCGTCGCGGCGCTGGCGCGGGTGCCCAAGGTGAACGCCGCCTGGGCGGGCGACGCGATTATTGAGTATGCAGCGATCAACCTTTCCGTGGCCGTGGCCGTCGAGGACGGGCTCGTCACCCCCGTTTTGCGCGATGCGGCGGGATTGTCGCTGGGAGAGATCAGCGAGACCGTCAAGGACCTCGCCGCGCGGGCGCGCACCAAGAAGCTCAAGCCCGAGGAATACCAGGGCGGCACCTTCACCCTTTCCAACCTGGGCAGCTACGGCATCGAGAGCTTCTTCGCCATCGTAAACCCGCCGCAGGCGGCCATCTTGAGCGTGGGGGCGGCGGTCAAAAAGCCGGTGGTCAACGCGGCGGGGCAGATCGTCGCGGGCCAGCGGATGACGCTGGGGCTGAGCTGCGACCACCGAGTCGTGGACGGCTCGCTCGGCTCGCAGTTCCTGGGTGAACTGAGGGGATTCATCGAAAAACCGGCGTTGATGCTGTTGTAAGATTGCGCCGCAATTATTTCAGCGCCAAAGGCGCGGCCCCATACCAGCCTGGGCTGGAGCGAAGCGAAGGCCCAGGACTCCATGCGTCTAGAGCATTTTCGTTTGACGTTGTCGCATGGATTGTGCGCTGAAAGCGCAAGGGAAACCAGCCCAGGGCAGAGCGCAGCGTCGCC
>CAIYQA010000015.1 GCA_903928175.1 uncultured Spartobacteria bacterium
CACAAAATCGCTGATGGTCTGGTCCGGGTTTTTGATGAATTTTTGATCCAGCAGGCAGACGTCGGAGAAATATTTGTCGATTTTGCCTTCGACAATTTTTTCGATGATGTTGGCGGGCTTGCCTTTGACCTGGTCGGCGGCGATTTCACGTTCACGGGCGACAAGCGACTCGGGAACCTGGTCGCGCGAGACGCAGATGGGGCTCGCGGCGGCGATATGCAGGGTGATGTCCTTGACGAAATCCCGGAAGGCGTCGTTTTTGGCGACGAAATCGGTTTCGCAGTTGATCTCCACGAGTACGCCCACTTTGCCTTGCATGTGGATATAGGAGGCGATGACGCCTTCCTTGGTGGCGCGGCTCGATTTGCTTCCGGCTTTCAAAATGCCTTTTTTGCGGAGAAGGTCCTCGGCTTTTTCGAGATCGCCGTCGCATTCGGCGAGGGCGCGCTTGCAGTCCATCATGCCGGCGTTGGTTTTGTCGCGCAGAGTCTTGACGAGTTGAGGATTGATTTCGCTCATATAAAAATTGGAACAGGTTGGTTAAAATGGGCGCAGCCGAAGTGTCTCTTCGGCCGCGCGCAAGGTGGTTAAAGTAGAAGGTTTATTCAGCCACGGCGGTCATCGCATCCTGGTCGGCCTTGACATGGCCGCTGCCGGAGACGAGCGCGTCCACGAGCTTCTGGAGGATGATGCGGATGGAACGAATGGCGTCGTCATTACCGGCGATCGGGTAATCGATGAGTTCCGGGTTGGCATTCGTATCGACAATGGCGACCACGGGAATCTTGAGGCGGCGCGCTTCGGCGACGGCGATGGCTTCGCGGGTGGTGTCGATGACGATCAGCGCGTCCGGATTTTTATCCATGTTGCGGATGCCTTCGAGATTGCGGAAAAGCTTGGCGCCTTCACGCTTGATGGCGGCGATTTCCTGCTTGCCCATCTTGGAATACTCGGGCTGTTTTTCGAGGTTCTCGATGTATTTCAGGCGCTGAATGCTCTTGCGGATGGTGGTCAGATTCGTGAGGGTGCCGCCCAGCCAGCGCTGGTTCACATAAAAATGACCGCAGGCGACGGCGGCTTCCTTGATGGCTTCCTGCGCCTGCTTTTTGCAGCCGACGAACAGGACTTTTCCGTTCCGCGCAGCAATGCTGTTGAGGAAATCGGTGGCGGTGTGGAGTTGTTTGACGGTGACCCCGAGGTCGATGATGTAAATGGAGCTGCGCTTTTCAAAGATGAAAGGCTTCATCTTCGGGTTCCAACGCTTGGTTTGATGGCCAAAGTGGACTCCGGCTTCCAGGAGTTCCGTCATGAGTTCGGTCGACATATATGGTGTGTTTCTTTCTGTTTTTCTTAAAGGGCGCGTAGTATCTCCGCCCTTTGTTTTGAACGCAAGGGGGATTTCGGATTATCCCCGAGGCCCCTTCCCGTCCGGTTGGTTTTTGGTTTTGTGTTTGGGTTAGCTAATTATGTGGTTCAATAGGTTCGCGCAAAGAACGCAAAGGACGCAAAGAAAAAACATCAAAACTCGGACGAATGTGCCAAAAAACGCGCATCAAGTTCCTCTTTCTTTGTGTCTGCAAGTTTATTTCCCATCTTTGCGGCCTTTGCGGCCTTTGCGTTCTTTGCGCGAGATATTTAAGCAGTGGTCGCGGGTTGATTGTTCTCAGTGGTTTCCACCCAGCGGGCCCAGAGCCAGAGCAGGTCGGAAAGGCGGTTCAAGTAGCGGCTGATATCCATGCTGAGGGTCGCATCGCCTTCGCGCAGCGCAAGCACGGCGCGTTCGGCCCGGCGGCAGGCGGTCCGCGCGACTTCGAGCGCCGCGCTTCCCATGCCGTCTCCAGGCGTGGCCCAGCGGTGAAAATCGATGCGGTGATGGGTTTCCAAATCTTTGACCTGAGCAGTCAGAGCGTCCACCATCGCAACGGTGACCACGCCGTACTCGCTGTTGGAATGGCGCTCACGGTCTTCCGGGAGAACGGCGATCTCCCCCATCAGGACGATCAATTCCCTCTGGATTGAAAAAATCTGCCGTGTCAGAAACGGATCGCCCACCCCGTCTTTTAAACAGGCGCGTGCCATGCCGAGTGCGGCATTCAGTTCGTCGAGCGCCCCATTGCAGACGATGTGCGGATCGGTCTTCGGCACCCGCCGTCCAAAGAGGAGGCTGGTTTCGCCGTGATCGCCGGTCTGGGTTGCAATGGACATGACGTATATAGGACCTATAAGTCGTATGAGACTTATAGGTCCTATTCCAAACTAGGCGAGCGGTTGTTCTTCCAACTCGGCCATCACGAGCGGCTCGGGAAGCGGCTCGCCATGGGAAACCAGCCGGAGTGCCCGGTGCGCCTGGAATCCAGTGCCAGCCGGGATCAAGTGGCCCATGATGACGTTTTCCTTGAAGCCGCGCAGTTGGTCGATGCGGCCGAGCGTGGCCGCTTCGGTGAGCACGCGGGTGGTGTCCTGGAACGACGCCGCGGAGATGAACGAATCGGTCTCCAGCGAGGCCTTGGTGATGCCGAGCAGCACGGGACTTGCTTCCGCAGGCTTGCCGCCTTTCTCGACGACCCGCGCGTTTTCGGCTTCAAACTCGAGCTTGTCGATTTGGTCGCCCCACAGCAGCGTGGAGTCGCCGGGATCGGTGATTTTCACCTTGCGCAGCATCTGCCGGACGATGATCTCGATGTGCTTGTCGCTGATTTCCACGCCCTGGAGGCGATACACCTCCTGCACTTCGTTGACGAGGTGCTCCTGGAGCTCATGCGGCCCGCAGATGTCGAGGATTTCATGCGGCACCACCGGACCTTCGGTGAGTTGGCTGCCTTTCTTCACGAAATCGCCCTTGAAGACGATGATGTGTTTGTTGAGCGGAATGAGGTGTTCCTCTTCGGCCCCGGTCGCGGTGTCTTTCAACACCAGGCGACGCTTGCCGCGAACGGAACCGCCGATCTCGACGATGCCGTCGATCTTGGCGATCTCGGCTGCGTCTTTCGGGCGGCGGGCTTCGAAAAGCTCGGCCACACGCGGCAGACCGCCGGTGATGTCCTTGGTTTTTGCGATCTTGCGCGGGGTCTTGGCCAGGAGTTGTCCGGCTTGCGCCTTCTTGCCTTCCTGGACGGAGATGTGAGCCCCGGCGGGAATCGAGTAGCTGGCGAGCACTTCCCCCTTGTCGTCCACGATGACGATCTGCGGGTGAAGGTCTTCCTTGTGCTCGATCACCACCGCTCCCATAACGCCCGTGGCTTCGTCCACCTCGCGCTTGACGGTGACGCCCGTGATCATGTCGCGGAATTCGATCTTGCCTGCCTTTTCGGTGAGAATCGGCACGTTGTACGGATCCCATTGCACGAACGTGTCGCCCTTCTTGACGGTTTCCCCGTCGCCGACGGCGATGACGGCGCCGATGACCACATTGTAGTGCTCGACTTCGCGTCCGTCTTTGCCGTGGATGGTGACCGCGCCGTTCTTGTTGAGAACGATCCAGGTTCCATCGATTGCCTTGACGGCGCGCAGATCGTCGCTGAAGCGGACAACGCCTTCGCTCTTGGACTTGATGATGGGTTGCTTGAAGGTCTGCGAGGCCGTGCCGCCGATGTGGAACGTACGCATGGTAAGCTGCGTGCCGGGCTCGCCGATCGACTGAGCGGCGATGATGCCGACGGCTTCGCCGAGCTTGACGGGCTGGCCGGTGGCCAGGTTGCGTCCGTAGCATTTCGAGCAGACGCCGCGCTTGCTTTCGCAAGTGAGCACGGAACGAATCTTGAGCTGTTCGACGCCAATCTTGACCACTTGCGCGGCAACGATTTCGTCGATCAACTGATTGGGTTTGACGAGCTTGACGTTCGCAATCGGGTCAATGACCGTCTCGCAACTGACCCGGCCGATGATGCGCTGGCCGAGATCGACGACTTCCTCGTCCCCTTCATAGATGGAGCGAACGACGATGCCGTTGACGGTGCCGCAGTCTTCCTCGGTGATGATCACGTCCTGGGCGCAATCCACCAGCTTGCGGGTCAGGTAACCCGAGTCGGCGGTCTTGAGCGCGGTGTCGGCGAGACCCTTGCGGGCGCCGTGCGTGGAGATGAAGTATTCAAGAACGGTGAGGCCTTCACGGAAGTTCGAGGTGATCGGCTGCTCGATGATTTCGCCCGAGGGCTTGGCCATCAAACCGCGCATGCCTGCCAACTGCTTGACCTGCTGGCGATTGCCGCGCGCGCCGGAATCGACCATGACGTACACCGGGTTGAGCTCCTTGCGACCTTCGTTGTGTTCCAGGGTCTGGAACATGACGTTGGAGATTTGCTCGCCGGCATGGGTCCAAATGTCGACCACCTTGTTGTAGCGTTCGCCGTCGGTGATGATACCGCTGCGGTATTGCTTCTCGACCTGGCCGATTTCCTTGTAGGCGCGTTCCAGTTCCACCTTCTTCTCAAGCGGAATGATCATGTCGGCGATGCCGATGGAGATGCCCGCGCGGGTCGCCCACTTGAAGCCGAGCTCCTTGAGCTTGTCGAGGGTCTCGACTGTCTTCTGCGGGCCGCCCACCTGGTAACAGCGCCAGATGATGTCGGAAAGCTGCTTCTTGCCAGCGGCTTTGTTGATGAATCCCAAACCGACCGGCCAGATCGCGTTGAAAAGAACGCGGCCTGCGGTGGTCTCGATGATCTTCAGGTCTTTGTTGCCGTAGTTGGTCACCTTGCCGAAGTCAGGGTTCACGAAACGAATCCGGTCCGCGATCTGGAGCTTGCGATCGGAGATGGCATACTCCACTTCAGACTCGTCGGCAAACAACGGCATGCGCACGGGGGCGGCATCCTTGGCGATCTTGCGCGGGTTCTGTGTGAGGTAATAGCAGCCCAGCGTGATGTCCTGGGAAGGCGTGGTGATCGGCTTTCCGCTCGAGGGCGAGAAGATGTTGTTGCTCGCAAGCATGAGCATGCGGGTTTCCATCTGCGCCTCGATCGAGAGCGGGACGTGCACGGCCATCTGGTCGCCGTCGAAGTCCGCGTTGTACGCCGTACAAACCAGCGGATGCACACGGATCGCCTCGCCTTCGATCAACTGCGGCTCGAAAGCCTGGATCGAAAGACGGTGCAGCGTGGGCGCGCGGTTCAGTAACACGGGATGCCCACGGGTCACTTCGTCGAGAATATCCCAGACCTCCGGGGTCTGGCGCTCGATCATCTTCTTGGCCGAGCGGACGGTGTGCACGTAGCCGAGTTCCTTCAAGCGGCGGATGATGAACGGCTCGAACAAAACGAGCGCCATCTTCTTGGGCAGACCGCACTGGTTGAGCTTGAGTTCGGGCCCGATGACGATGACCGAACGGCCCGAGTAATCGACGCGCTTGCCGAGCAGGTTCTGACGGAAGCGTCCGCCCTTGCCCTTGAGCATGTCGGAGAGCGACTTCAACGGACGGTTGCCCGCCCCGGTGACGGCGCGGCCATGGCGGCCGTTGTCAAAGAGGGCATCGACGGCTTCCTGCAACATCCGTTTCTCGTTGCGGATGATGACTTCCGGCGTCTTGAGCTGGAGCAGGTTTTTCAACCGGTTATTGCGGTTGATGACGCGGCGATAAAGATCGTTCAAGTCCGAGGTGGCGAACCGGCCGCCTTCGAGCGGAACCAGCGGGCGCAGGTCGGGCGGAATGACGGGGAGCACGTCGAGAATCATCCACTCGGGACGGCTCTTGGAGATCATGAACCCTTGGACGAGCTTGAGCCGTTTGGCGACCTTTTTACGGATCTGCTTGGAGCGCGTGGTCCCCATCTGCTCTTCGAGCTCTTTATTGAGCGAAGCGAGATCGGTCTGCGCGAGGAGGAGTTTGATCCCCTCGCCGCCCATGCTGGCGGTGAAGCTTCCATCGCCGTACTGGTCGAGGGCTTCGCGGTATTCGTTCTCGGTGAGGAGCTGGCAGCGCTGGAGCGGGGTGTTGCCCGGGTCCACGACGATGTAATCCTCGTAATAGATCACGCGCTCAAGCTGGCGGCTGGACATGTCGAGCATCAGGCCGATGCGCGAAGGCATGCACTTGTAGAACCAGATGTGCGAAACGGGCACGGCCAGTTCGATGTGGCCCATCCGCTCGCGGCGCACGCGCGAGAGGGTCACCTCCACGCCGCAACGGTCGCAGATCACGCCCTTGTGCTTGATGCGTTTGTATTTGCCGCAGGAGCATTCCCAATCCCGGGTGGGACCGAAAATACGCTCGCAGAAGAGACCGCCCTTTTCCGGCTTGAAGGTCCGGTAATTGATGGTCTCGGGGTTCTTGACTTCGCCACTGCTCCATTTGCGGATGTTATCCGGCGCGGCCACGGCGATTGCAATCTGGTCGAAGCCCGTGCCACGGTCGGCAGGGAAGATGTCACGGAAGTTGGGATCACTCATACTTGCTCAGAGATTCTTTGGGTTGTTGGTGGCAGCGATTTTAGGCAAGGCCGTCGGGCAGCGCGGGAGTCTTGGCTCCGGCACGGACATCGAGGCAGAGACTCTGCATTTCTTTGATGAGAACGTTGAACGACTCGGGCGTTCCGGCTTCCAGCGAGTTGTCGCCTTTGACGATCGACTCGTAGATGCGGGTACGGCCTTGAACGTCGTCCGACTTCACGGTGAGCAGTTCCTGGAGCGTGTACGCCGCGCCATAGGCTTCGAGCGCCCACACCTCCATTTCGCCGAAACGCTGGCCGCCGTATTGCGCCTTGCCGCCCAGCGGTTGCTGGGTAACGAGCGAGTACGGGCCGACCGCACGGGCGTGGATTTTGTCCGCGACCAAGTGGCCCAGTTTCAGCATGTAAATATAACCGACAACGACTTGCTGGTCGAACGGATCGCCCGTGCGTCCGTCGTAGAGACTCGCCTTGCCGTTTTCCTCAATCCAGGTGAAGCCGTCGATCTTCTTGGCCTCCTTGAGGTAATTGAAGATGCGCGTTTCGTCGATCCCGTCGAACACCGGCGTGGCGACCTTGAAGCCGAGCGCCTTGGCGGCTACGCCGAGGTGGGTTTCGAGAACCTGGCCGACGTTCATACGACTCGGCACGCCGAGCGGGTTCAGCACGATTTCCACCGGGGTGCCGTCTGCGAGGAACGGCATGTCTTCCTCGGGAACAATCCGGGCGACAACGCCCTTGTTCCCGTGGCGGCCTGCCATCTTGTCGCCGACGGAGAGTTTCCGCTTGCTGGCGATATAGACTTTGACCTGCTTGATGATGCCGGGGTCGATCTCGTCGCCGCTTTCGATGCGGTCCATGGAACGCTCGGTCTCCATGTTCAGCTCATGGAAGCGGTGCTCGAACTGGCCGATGATCTCGCGGATTTTGTTGCGGATCGGGCTCGGGTCGATTTCGACGTGATCATGCACGCTCGCGAGCTTGCGCAGGAGCGTCTTGGTGATCTTGCGATTGGCCGGGATGATGATCTCGCCGGTCTGGGCGTTGACGACGTCGAGCGGGATTTTCTCGCCCAACAAGATGTTGGAGAGGGCTTCCGTCAACTGCTCGTGCAGTTCGTCCATGCGGCGGTTGAGGTCTTCGGTCGCAGCTTTGATCTGGCGCTTGGTTTCGGCCGGGGTGAGCTTGGACTTGGTGATTTCCTTGCGGGAGGAAACCTTCACGTCCATCACGATGCCGTAGGTGCCCGAGGGAACCGTCAGCGAGGTGTCTTTCACGTCCGCCGCTTTTTCGCCGAAGATGGCGCGCAGGAGGCGCTCTTCGGGAGCCAGTTCGGTCTCGCTCTTGGGCGTGATCTTGCCGACGAGAATGTCGCCGGGCTTGATCTCCGCGCCGATGCGGATGACGCCGTCCGGCCCGAGGTTGCGCAGGGCTTCCTCAGAGACGTTCGGGATGTCGCGGGTGATTTCTTCCGGCCCGAGCTTGGTGTCGCGGGCGCCGATCTCAAATTCGTCGATGTGAATGGAGGTGTAGATGTCCTCCTTCACGATCTTCTCGGAGATCAGGATGGCGTCTTCGAAGTTGTAGCCGTTCCACGGGGTGAACGCGACGAGCACGTTGCGCCCGAGGGCCAGTTCGCCATCCTGGGTGTTCGGTCCATCGGCGAGCACGTCGCCTTTCTTAATGGTCTGTCCCTTCTTGACGATCGGCTTCTGGTTGACGCAGGTGCTCGCGTTGGAACGCATGAACTTGCGCAATTCGTAAACGTAGATGCCTTCCTGCGGGTCGTGCTTCACCTTTTTGCGGCCTTCGGGAAGCGTCCCATCGGGAGTGATGATGATCTGGTCGGCGGTGACCGAGGCGGCAACGCCGTCGGCATCGGAGACGATGACGGCTTTGGAGTCGCGGGCCACTTTGCCTTCCATGCCGGTGCCGACGAGCGGCGACTCGGAAACGAGAAGCGGCACGCCCTGGCGCTGCATGTTCGAACCCATCAACGCGCGGTTCGCATCGTCGTGTTCGAGGAAGGGAATCAACCCTGCGGCCACGGAAACGAGCTGCTTGGGCGAGATGTCCATGTAGTGGACCTTGCTCGGCTCCACTTCAAGGAAGTCGCCCCGATGGCGCACGGAAACTTTTTCGGCAAGGAAGTTGCCTTTGGCATCAATCGGCGCGTTGGCCTGGGCCACGAGGTAGTTTTCTTCGCGGTCGCCCGTGAGGAAATCGATCTTCGAGGTGACGCGGGAGTTTTCCACGCGGCGGTACGGCGTTTCGATGAACCCGAAATCGTTGATCCGGGCAAAGGTGGACATGGAGCTGATCAGACCGATGTTGGGACCTTCCGGGGTCTCAATCGGGCAGATGCGGCCGTAGTGGGAGGGATGCACGTCGCGGACTTCGAATCCGGCGCGATCGCGGGAGAGACCGCCTGGCCCGAGAGCCGAGAGACGGCGCTTGTGGGTCAACTCCGCGAGCGGGTTGGTCTGATCCATGAACTGCGAGAGCTGGGAGCGGCCGAAGAAGTCGCGGATCACCGCGCTCAATGCTTTCGGGTTGATGAGCTTCTGCGGGGTCATCCCTTCGATGTTCACGTCGAACAACGTCATGCGCTCTTTGACAAGGCGCTCGGTGCGGGCCAGGCCCACGCGGCATTGGTTGGCGAGGAGTTCGCCCACGGTGCGCACGCGGCGGCTGCCGAGATGGTCGATGTCGTCGAGAGAGCCTTCGCCCCGGCGCAGGCCAATGAGATACTTCATCGCGGAGATGAAATCTTCCTTGGTCATGGTGCGCTCGTTCAGATCGACTTCGAGGGTCAATTTCTGGTTGAGCTTGTAACGGCCCACGCGTCCCAAATCATACTTCTTGGGATCAAAGAACAGGCGCTTGAGCAAACCGCGCGCGTTCGGCACAGTGGGCGGATCGCCAGGGCGTAGGCGGCGGTAGATGTCCTTGAGCGCCTCTTCCTCGTCATGTGCGGGATCTTTTTTGAGGGCCTTGATGATGGTGTCGTCGAGCTTGGTATCGACCACCTGGACTTCCTTGACGCCCAGGTTGAGGATCTGGCGGATGGTCGCCTTGGTCAGCGGCTCAAAGGCGCGCGCCACGGTGATCTCCCCGTCGCGGATGTCGGCGATGAGCACTTTGCTGCTGATCTCCTCCTCCTCGAGTTTCTCGCTGAGCTTGAGCTTCTCGATGGTGTAGAAAAGTTTGATGATGTCTTCGTCGCTGCCGTACCCGATGGCGCGCAGGAAGGTGGAGGCCAAAAATTTGCGGCGGCGGCGGCGGCGGTCGAGGTAGATGTAAAGCAGGTCGTTGGTGTCGAACTGCACTTCCAACCAGGAACCGCGGTCGGGAATGATCCGGAAGCTGTAAAGCACCTTGCCGTTGAGGTGGATGGACGATTCAAACGCGATGCCCGGCGAACGGTGCAATTGGCTGACCACGACGCGCTCGGCACCGTTGATCACGAAGGTCCCCTGCGGGGTCATGAGCGGAATTTCGCCCATGTACACCTTTTCCTCCTTGGTCCCCTTCTCGTCGGCGAGACGGAAGGTGATGTGCAACGGGGCGCTGAAGGTCTGGCCTTCGCGCTGGCATTCCAAGGCGCTCATTTTCGGATCGCCTATTTCGTAGCTTACGAAGTCGAGGGTGACTTTTTCGTCGTAGCTCTGGATGGGGAAGACCTCCCGGAAAACCGCCTGGAGACCGATGTCCCTGCGTTTGCTCGGTGGAAGGTCTCTTTGCAAAAACTCGACGTAGGAATTGACCTGAACCTCAATGAGGTTCGGCGGTTCACTGACTTCCTTGAGTTTACCGAAGTAGATTCGCTCTGACATAGTGGTGCGGTTGGGTTGGATCGTCTGCCGTTTCGAAGGGTATCTGGCAGACGGAAAAAGTTAGCGGGGCATCTCGGAAGTCCCGGTCCAGTGGGTATGGGGCCGGGAAAAAGCAATAAGCCGAAAGTCGCGGTCCGTCAAACGGCCCGCGATTTTCGGTCTCTGATTATAAGATCGGTGATACGCTGAGTGGTTCAGGTGCGTGCTCCCCTGGCAAAAGTGGGTTTCAAACCTAGGAGACAAATCGGCGTGCGGCAAGCATTTTTTGCCTGCCGCACGCGCGAAAAGTTCGATTTCCTCGAATTTATTTGATTTCGACCTTGGCGCCGGCTGCTTCGATCTTCTTTTTGATCTCTTCGGCTTCTTCCTTGGTCACGCCTTCCTTCACGGTCTTCGGAGCGCCCTCGACGAGAGCTTTGGCTTCCGCAAGGCCCAGACCGGCCACGGCGGCGCGGACTTCCTTGATGACGCCGATCTTGTTGGCGCCGACTTCCTTGAGGATGACGTCAAAGGCGGTCTTTTCTTCCGCGGGTGCGGCTGCGGCTGCGCCACCGGCGGCGGGAGCTGCGGCTGCGGCAACAGGAGCCGCGGCGCTGACGCCCCACTTGGTTTCGAGGTTCTTGACGAGGTCAGCGATTTCCAGAACGGTGAGTCCGCTGAGTTGTTCGACGATTGCGTTGATATCGGCCATAGTATTTTTCGGTGTCGTCGCGTTCCGGAGGCTTCCGGAAATTTAAGGCGAACTGCCGCCCGCCCGACGAGGAACCAGTTGGATGTTGTATTATTTGGTGTTTCGCGGGGCACACGCCCCGCAAAAAGGGTTGGGTTAGGCTACTGCGGTTTCGGCTGCCGGTTCGCCAGCGGCGTCGGCTTTCGCCTTGAGGACGCGCGCCAGGGCGGAAGCGGGTTCGTTGAGCAGGCGCACGAGCGTGCTCGCAGGAGCTTGCATGACGCCCAGCAACTGGCCCAGCAGGATTTCCCGGCTCGGCAGGTCGGCGATGGCGTTGATCTGGTCGGCGGTGACGACCGCGCTGCCCACGACGCCGATTTTGAGCTCGGGTTTCTTGAATTCGGCCACGAAGGCCTTGAGGACTTTGGCGGCTGCGGCGACATCCTTCTCGCCGATCACAATGGCCGTCTGGCCCTTGAGGTCGGCTCCGATATCCGGCAGGCCGGCGTCGCTCATGGCGCGGCGCAGGAAGGTGTTCTTGACCACCTTGCACTCGGCGCCGTTGTCGGCGAGCCGGTTGCGAAGGATGGAAAATTGGTCCACCCGGAGTCCGGTGTAGTCAGTGACCAGCACAAACGGCGAGGCGTTCAGCTTGGCCTGCAAATCTTCGACAATATTGATTTTCTCAGGTCTCATGGTGTGCGGCTCGGGTTAGATTTTGATGAAGGAAGAGGCGTCGATTTTGATCCCAGGCAGCATCGTGGCGGCGAGGGTGACGTTTTCCACGAACGTGCCCTTGGCGGTGGCCGGGCGGGCTTTGGCGACTGCGTCGATCACGGCGCTGCCGTTGGCGACGAGGGCTTCTTCACTGAAGGAAAATTTGCCGACCGGCACGGCAACATTGCCGTTCTTGTCGAGCTTGAATTCCACGCGCCCCGCCTTGACTTCCTTGATGGCGTTGGCGGTGTCTTCGGTGACGGTGCCGGTCTTCGGGTTGGGCATCAACCCGCGAGGCCCGAGGACCTTGCCGAGCTTGCGGACTTCGCTCATCGCGCCGGGAGTGGCGATGGCGACGTCGAAATCCTGGAACCCTTCCTGGCATTTCTTGATCATGTCTTCGAACCCGACGTATTCCGCACCGGCTTCGCGGGCGGCCTCGGCGGCCTGGCCCTGGGCGAAGACGAGCACGCGGACGGTCTTGCCGCTGCCGTGAGGCAGGGGGCAGGTGCCGCGGACCATCTGGTCGGACTGGCGGGGATCGACGCCGAGACGGAACGAGAGGGTCACCGTCTGGTCGAATTTGGCGGCCGGAAGTGTCTTCAAGAGACCGATTGCTTCCGGGAGTGGGTAGGCTTTCGCGGCGACCTTTTCGGCGGCGGCGCGATAGCGTTTGCTTCTGTATTTAGCCATGGTGTGGTGCAGTGCAAATGAGCGTTGCGGCTCTCCTGCGGTTTTTTTGGTTAAAGGGAACGGAAAATATGGGTGCTGGTTTCAAAAATGCAATCCTTTTTTATGATTTCGTGCGAAAAACCACCCACTTGGACAGATGGCGCTTTTGGAGGGCGCGGTTTTTCCCGCATCCAAGGGGAACTCAAAAAGCTCGGAATCACGGTGGCGCGGAACACGGTGAAGAAGATCCTGATGAAGAACGGGATTCAGCCGAACCACCACACGCACCTCTTCTTCGTACTTTCAATACTAAGGACTGACCCCTTCAACCTTCAACGGGAAGAGCGTCAGGCAAAGATCGATGGTCGAGGAATCCAGCGCGTAAACCATCTGC
>CAIYQA010000016.1 GCA_903928175.1 uncultured Spartobacteria bacterium
ATACGGACGCCCGGTTTGGCAGCAACTCTTTTTCAAATGGTCTCGACGTGAGCGGCAACCGCCTCCCCTATGCCCCGCGCTACACGGCCAATATCGGCACACAGGCTGCGTGTGAGTTGGATGCAAGGTGGACGCTTTATGCACGCGCACAGGTGACCTTCTATGGCGACTTCCAATATGACGCCTCGAACCTCGCCGAGCAGGGGAGTTACAGCCTGGCCGATGTACGCGTCGGCGTGCGCAACCGCAACTGGTTCACGGAATGCTGGATCGATAACGCCTTCAACACCCACTACGTGCCACTCGCCTTCGTGTATAACAAGAGCTGGGCTCCCTCGGGATATGTTGGCGAAAGTGGCGCGCCGATGACCGTCGGTGTCCGCGTGGGGGTGAATTTTTAGGAAGTGCTGTTGGTGCCGGGGTGTGCTAAACTCCCTGGCACTGATAAACTATGCTTGAGATTTTCCTTAAAGGCGGGCCGATGATGTGGCCGCTTCTGCTGACCTCGCTCGTCGCTCTGACGGTCGTCTTCGAACGGATTTTCTTCACGTTGCGTGAACACTTCCACCGCGACCCGGCGGCGGTCGCCCGGATTTTCGCCGAAGCCGAGCGGGGGGAATTTTCCAGTGCGCAACAAATGGGTGCGCGTTCCAAGGACTATGTGGCGCGTGTTCTCACGTATGCGCTGGAGCATCGCGAAACCTCCTACTCCAACGCGATTTTGCAGGCGGCAAACCGCGAGTTGCAGCGTTTCAATCGCGGCATCTCCGTGCTCGACACCATCGTGACGCTTGCCCCGCTGGAGGGGCTGTTTGGCACGGTCACCGGGATGATTCATGCCTTCGGTCTGCTGGGCGCGAGCGAACTGGGCGCGCCCACAGCGATCACCGGCGGCATTGCCGAAGCCCTTGTCGCCACGGGCTTCGGACTTGCCATCGCCATGGTCTCGCTTCTGCCGTTCAACTACCTGGCCACGCAGTTGGAGCAGGCGCGGCAGGAGATCGAGACCGCCGCCGCACACCTAGAACTGCTCTGCCTGCGGGCGGAGAAACACTCCGTAGCGCGCCTGTGATTTCCATCCCTTCCCCTCGCAGTAAACGTCGCGCGCGGATTGAGATTATTCCGCTCATCGACATCGTATTCTTTCTGCTCGCCACGTTTGTCATGGTTTCGCTTTCCATGGTGAAAAATCAGGGGATCGCCGTGAACCTTCCCGTCGCCGCGAGCGGCGCGCCGCAGGAACACGCAGGCGCGACGACGATTTCCGTCAATGCCGCGGGTGTGGCCTATTGGAACAAGGAGGCAGTTGATGACGCACAACTTGACGCGGCGCTCCGGCAATTGCAGGCGCGGGAGGACGACCCGCGCATTTTGATCAACGGGGACGAGCGCGCACCCTTTGGCAAAGCCATCGAGGTGCTCGACCGCGTCCGCAAAATGGGCATCACCAAAGTGGCGATCCAAACCCAACCCGCCAAGGACACCCCTGGCAAGCCGTGAAGCGAATTGTTATCGCATTTGCCGCAGCCGCCCTTTGTCACACGCTGCTGCTCTTTGGCTTCCGCGCGGACAGCCTTGCGCGTCCGTTGCCCTTGGGTTCCACCCCGCAGACCGTGGACGTGACGCTCGTTAGCGCGCCCCCCGCAGCCCCTCCCGAAGAAGTGCCGCCGCAAACACCGCCGCCCGCGCAGGAACCGATGGCGAATTCCACGCCCGAACCGCCTGCCCCCGCCGCGCCACCTCTTCCGCCGGAACCCTCGTCGGTGCAACCCCTCCCGCCACCACCCGAACCAGCAACCACAGCAGCCACCCCTATCCAGTCAGAACCCAAACCGACTCCCCAGCCAGCACAAGCGACACCGCGCCCGGCTCGGCCTCCAAAAGCGAGCGCATCCCGCCAGCCTGCATCAAGCCAGCCATCCCGTGTGCCCGCGACTCCCCGTCGTTCCCTGTTTTCCGAATGGCGACAGTGCTGGGATTCCTTTGCCGGAACCCTGGCGCAAGGGGACCATCATCGGCCTTCCCGGAGCAATCCACCGCCACGGTATCCCGAGGAAGCGCGTCGCAACGGGCAACAAGGCGTGGTCCTGATCAGCGCGCAGGTGGAGGCCGACGGTCGCCCGAGCCGTGTGACGCTTAAACAGAGCAGCGGGTTTCCTTTGCTGGATGCAGCCGCTCTGGAAGCCGTGGGCAAGTGGACTTTTGAACCGGCCCGCGCGGGGGGGCTGTCTGCCTCAAGCCGCGTTGATGTCCCTGTGCGGTTTGCCCTCGAAATACGGTAATACCTTGTGTTATTTTGGCGGGGCGCATTGAGCAGCCCTCAATCGGTCGATTGTGGCATCCAACGCGGCGCGATACCCCTCCGCATCAACGCACGTTGGGTCGATCACGCCGCGCACGCGGTAGAGCCAGCCTGCGCCATAGGGATCGCGCGAGATGAGCGTGATGTCCTCGTTCAACGCCGGGTTGGCCCCCATAAACTCGCCCTTGGCGACGCAGAAGAGCTCCGTGAGCGCCTTGAAGCCCTCGATCCAGCCGATCTCCTGACCGACCAAGACCGGCGCGCCGGGCGCGAGGTCGAAGTGGTGGTCCACCATTTCCCCGAGCAACCGCGTGGCGAACTTGGTGCAACCAATCCGCAACACCCCATCCGGTTCCTGCGCCAGCCAGAAATGAGCGGGCGTGTAGCGGTAGGCCACCGGCAAATGGGTGGTGAATGGGGCGCGCTGGTAGAGGAGGGTGTCGGAAGG
>CAIYQA010000017.1 GCA_903928175.1 uncultured Spartobacteria bacterium
GAAAAACCATCTTGAAGATCGGATGCTCGACTCTGACGTGCTGGAGCAGGATCCAGACAAGGACGGATTCTCCAACTTGGATGAATTTCTGGGCAAGACCGATCCCCAAAAAGCGGATTCGCACCCGCCGTATTTGACCAAACTGCGCCTGAAGCGGTTCATCCGGATTCCCTTCCGGCTGAAGTTCGAGGCGTATGACGACGACGGGAGCTTCCAGATCAACACCGTGGACGTGCGCCAGCCGACGCAGTTCGTCAAAATGGGCGAAACCATCGCTGGAACCAAATACAAGGTGGTGAAGTTCGAGAAGAAGTCGGTTCTCAACCCCAATACGGGAGTGGATAAAGACACCACCGAATTGACTCTTGAGCACCAAGAAACCGGCCTCAAGGTGGTTCTGGTTGTCGGCACGGAAGTCAATTCCCCCGACCAGTATGCGCGGTTCGCTTTCCTATGGGATCACACTGAATTCACGGTGAAGAAAGATCAAAAATTCTTTCTCAAACCTGAGCCCGGGATCGAGTATAAACTGATTGACATCCGGGAGAATGAAGCTCTAATAATCAATGTTAAAACCGAAGGCGATCCGATAAAAATTTCTCACTTGGATTAGCGCTGGCCGCATTACATGCGGCTTGTGTCATGTCTGGGTGAAATTTGCTTTTGAGCTCCTTTGTCTCCGCACCTTGTTGCTCCCAAAATAATTTTTTAGCCCCCTTTATATGATCAAACCCCCACTGCTCCCATTCTGCACTGCATTAGCGCTTGCCCTTTCTGTTGCTCCAGCTTTTGCGGGCGGCGTCGTTTCCTCCGCGGTTCCGTATTCGGTGCAGGGGATTGCCGAGCGGGAAATCGCGCGCCGCACCGACCAGGTTGCCCGGGCGCAGCAGGCAATCGCAGACGGCGACAAGGCAATGGCGGCAAAGGATTACGAAGTCGCCGTGCAGCAATACAAAACCGCCGCCGACGTGCTCACCGAGAGCCCGGTCACTCATAAATTGCGTGCTGCGGCGGTGGATCGCTTTTGCATCGCGAGTGTGAAATTGGCCGAGCAACAAATCGCCGAAGGCAATTTTGCGGAGGCGGAAGCCAGCGCAAAAGCGGTTCTTGCCAGCAATTACGATCCCAAATGCAGCGGCGCCCTGGCCATCCTGGCTCATTTGGAGGAACCGGGCTACTACAACAAGACCATCACGCCGAAATTCCACGCGAAGGTGGAGCAGGTGAAAGCATGGTTTGTGGACGCCCAAGGGTATTACGATTCCGGCCAATACGACAAGGCACAGCAGCGCTACAACCAGATCCTCGGGCTGGACCCTACCAACAGCGCCGCGCGCGAAGGGCTCAAGAAAGTGGACCTGGCGCTCACCGAATATCAGGATAAAGCCTATGAGCAAACGCGGGCTCACCAGCTTTGGAAAGTAAGCAGGGGCTGGGAGTTGCCCGTGCCGAAGTATGGCGCCAATCGCGGGGGCAAGGTCATTCAAAGCGGGCAGCCTTCCAGCAGCACCGCAGCCATCCAGAACAAGCTCCAAAGCATCATCATTCCGAAAGTGGAATTCAAGGATGCAACCGTTCGCGAAGCGATCGATTTCCTCAAGACAAAATCTCAAAGTTTGGATATCCGGGAACCCGATCCGTCCCGCCGCGGCGTCAATATCGTCTTGCAATTGGATAACCCGGGCGCTCCCGTCGTAGCCCCGGCTCCCGCAGCCGATGGCGCAGCCGCTCCGATCCCCGGGCTCGATCCCGCTGCTGCTGCTGCTGCCGCTGCCGCCGCCGCTGCTCCCGCAGCCGCCGCGCCTGGAGCCGCTGCCGCGCCTGGAGCCGCTGCCGCGCCTGGTGCCGCGCCGATCGCCCCTGCAATCAATCCCTCGGACGCCCGCATCACGCTGTCGTTGAACAACGTTCCGCTCGCGGAAGTTTTGCGCTACATCACCACCCTGGCCGGTCTGAAAGTGAAGATCGACCCGTATGCCGTGGCCGTCGTGCCATTGACGGTTGTGGTCGAAACGCTCATTACCAAAGAATATAAAGTGCCGCCGGGAACATTCACCGGGCCCGCAGGAAGCGGAGCCGCTGCCCCCGTGGTGGCACCTGCGGCGGGTGGCGGAGCCATGACCGGTGCCCAGCCCATAGCCTCGCGCATCTCGGCCAAGGATTATTTCACAAACCTCGGAGTGCAGTTCCCTCCGGGAGCCGCCGCCAACTTCCTGCCCACCAGCAGCCGGTTGATCGTCAAGAACACGCAAGAGCAGCTCGATTTGATCGACACGTTGGTGGAAGCGCTCAACGGGGCCGTGCCCTCGCAGGTGGATATCGAGGCGAAATTTGTCGAGATCACCCAAACCAACTTGAAAGAGTTGAGCTTTGACTGGACATTGGGGCAATTCAATATCCCTGGCAGCAACAGGGTGTTCGGTGGCGGCGGCACCGCCGGGGATGGCCGCCAGACCAACACCAATGATTTCACCTTTGTCGATCCGACCACTGGACAAGTCGTGGGCAGCCCGATGACCGCGGGGAATCGCTCGGGCGTGGGTCCAGGGGGCGCGATCAGCGCCAATGCCATTGATTCCCTTCTCTTTCCGAACGCCTTGGGGGCGTCCACCACCGCTCCGGCTATACTTTCCGCAGCGGGCATTTTCACCGATCCGCAATTCCAGGTGGTCATGCGGGCGCTGAACCAGAAAAAGGGAGTGGACCTGCTTTCCTCGCCCCGGGTGACCTGCAAGAGCGGCCAGGAAGCGGAGATCGAAGTGGTGCGCGAATTCAAATATCCGACCGAATACAACCCGCCGCAGGTTCCGAATATGAGCGGTGGCGGCGGCGGCGGCACCGGCACCACAATCATCATGACGGTGGTTACCCCCACAACGCCCACGGCGTTTGACGTGAAGCAGGTCGGTGTGCGGCTGCATGTTCAGCCGACTGTCGGC
>CAIYQA010000018.1 GCA_903928175.1 uncultured Spartobacteria bacterium
AGACCCGGACGGTTGATGGTCGGCTCCTTGATGATCCGGTCGAGACCCACCGCCGAGCCGAGGAGACTCAGCGAGAGATCCTCGGCATAGCGGGTGTAGAATTCACCGACGGTAAGCGTCTTGTATTTTCCTTTGGGTCTCATCCGGGTGGGGTAATAGGCTGGCCTCGACAGTGTTCAGGAATCCCAGAAGTTATCCGGAACTCAGAAAAAAGCAAAAGACAGAGGAAAAACTGGGCTGAACCAAGCAAAAAGACCCTCAAAAGTCTCTTTTCCTGATTTCCTGAGTTCCAGATTGTTTTTTGCCTTTGCCTTTCAGTTTTTGGGATTAGTGAACAGGCTTTAGGCGAAGCTCGGCTCAATGAGCCCGATGCGTTTGTCTTTGCGGCGATAGACCACGTTGATCTTGTTGGACTCCGCATTTGTGAAGACGACCAGCGGCCGGTCGGAGACTTCCAACTGGAGCACAGCTTCGTCGAGATACATCGGCTTGACCGGATATTTTTCGGTCTGGATGACGCTGGGGATCATCTCGGCTTGCTCTTCAAACCCTTCCACATTCAAAATCTGGGCGTCAATTTGCTGCACTTCGCCGTGGCGCGGCCGGTGCTGGCGCATGATGCGGGTCTTGTACTTGCGCATCTGCTGGGCGATCTTGGCCATCACCTCGTCGAGGGAGGCATACAGGTCGGTGGATTCGGCGGTCGCCTCAATGGTGATGTGGTTGGCGCAGTGGAGGATCACCTCGGCCAGGTGGCGGTATTTTTGAACATCCAGGATGACCTGCGCCTCAATGATGCGCGGGTAATCGAGGTGGAGCCCCTCCACCTTCTTGATGGCGTAGTCCTTGATGGGTTCCGTCACGCTCACATGCCGACCGGTGACTTTGATGGGCAGGTTTACATTAGCTACTTGCATTGGTTTTTTCCTCCTGTTTGGGGTTGGGAATCGCTGAATAAATCCCCACGGGCCATCTGCAGGCGATTTTTGTCGTCTGGCGCCACCGCTCGCAGCGTCAATATCTTTGATATTGCCGCTGCTCCCGGCGTCTCCAGCCAATAAAACTTGCCTTGCATCTGTCCCATGTTGATTTATTTAGCGATTCTTGATTACATTGAAAAACGTTCGCCGAGATAAAGCTGTCGGCTGATCGGGTCGTTGACCAAAAACTCCTTGGAGCCTTCGCTCTCCACCCGTCCCTCGAAGATGAGGTAGGCGCGGTCCACAATGGAGAGAGTCTCCCGGACATTGTGGTCGGTGATTAAAATGGCCAGGCCGGTCTTGCGCAGGTTGACGATGATCTGCTGCACGTCGTACACGGCGATGGGATCCACGCCGCTGAACGGTTCATCGAGCATCAGCAAACTCGGGTTGCTCACCAGCGAGCGGGCGATGGTTAAGCGGCGCTTCTCACCGCCGCTCAGGGTCAACGCCTGCTGCTTGGCCACGTGCTCGATGCCAAACTGCGCCAGCAATTCCTCGCAGCGTTGCCGCCGCTCCAGCTTGGTTTTGCGGGTGGTCTCGAGGATGGCCATGATGTTCTCCTCGACCGTCAATTTGCGGAAGATCGATTCCTCCTGCGGCAGGTAGCCCATCCCCATGCGCGCCCGGCGGTGCATCGGGAAATCGGTCACATCCTGGTCCTTGAAAATCACCCGCCCGCCGTTGGGTCGGACCAGGCCGACCACCATGTAAAACGTGGTGGTTTTTCCCGCGCCATTGGGGCCGAGCACGCCGACGACCTCGCCGGGCTTGATGTTCAGCTCCACCCCATTGACCACGGCGCGGCCGCCGTAAATTTTCACAAGTTTTTCCGTCCGCAGGATCGGCTCGATCGTGGTGGCTGCGGGGGAGTCAGGAGTTGCGGAAGCGGTGTTCACGGTGTTTTGGCGGGCTTGGTCTCGGATTTGATCACCGTCATGCTCGGGCCCTTGGTGGTGAGGTGGCCGTCCTTGTCCATCTTCATCACAGTGCCTTCCTCGGTGGCCACTTGATTGTTGAGCCCTTGCTGGATTTGGGGCCAGCCTGAAAGCGTCATTTCGCCAGTCGTGGCATTGTAATCCGCCCGGGCTCCCTTGCCGATGTAATGGGTGACCTCGCCGGTTTTTTCGTCCACCTTGTCTTGCGTGATGACGACATTCCCCTCCGCCACAGCCCGTTCCAGGCCGCTGGCCGGCGAGGCGGCGTCGTCCGGTTTGGCTGCCGGGGTCGGCGAAGGCGCGGCGGGATTCTTCACCGCTTCCTTGGCCGCTTTTTTCAGGTAAGCCGTCAATTTGTCGGCGCTTAACGCAAACTGCGGGTCATTGACTTTGACTTCCTTGATGAAAACAGCCATCCCGGCCTTTGCGTCAAAGGTTGTTTCCCCGATGCAGGTGATTTCTGTCGTCTTCTTCTCAACGGCAGCCGGCTTGGGTTTGGTTTTGGGGGCCGCTCCCGGGGGCTCGTTACCGATTTCCAATCCCGTTTCCGGGGTGACGCGGAAATCGCTCGCGGCCCACACATGGGAAGCGAGCAGGGACATAAGAGCCACAAGGGGCAGGGTCTGTATTTTCAGTTTAATCATGCGGAGCACTCTTCTCCTCGCTAAGGTTAAAAACCAGCATGCGGACCGGGCCAACGAATTTTCCCAGCCGCGTTTGCGTGTCAAAAGTCATGTGGGCGCCCGTCACCTCAAAGTCGGTGCGTCGGATGGTCACGGGGTCCACACTGGAAAAGACCCGCGTATTCAAGTCAAACATCGAATTCGGCATTTCGATGGTCATTTCCGGTTTGCCCGACTCGTCGTAAGTCTCGATCTTGAGCTGGGTGAGACGGAGTTGTTGGGCATCGACCCGGAAGGCGTTTTCGCTCTCGAACATCATCTGGAGCGTGC
>CAIYQA010000019.1 GCA_903928175.1 uncultured Spartobacteria bacterium
ACGCACCTGCAGCTGCTGCTGATTCCGGCACAGGAGGTTTGAACGCAAAGCCACAAAGGAGGGCCTTTGCGCGACCTTATACCAACTCTGACAAATTTTTGGACTCTTGAGCGCCAAAGGCGCGAGAGCATACCTGCCAAGCCCGAAGGGCTGGGTTGTAGGAGAGGATTGAGGCAGGGCTGAAGGCCCGCACCATAGCACACCTTTTTGTGATGGTGCGGGCTTTCAGCCCTGGGTGGTGTTTTCTGGAAATCCTTGGGCGTTGCCCAAGGCTGGTATGGGGCCGCGCCTTCGGCGCTGAAAAAAAGCGCCAAAGGTAGTCCGTTTATTTTGAAGAAATGGTATTATCCTTCTCCGGGCGGCTTTTCCTCGTGCTGGATCGCCACATGCGTGGCGCGATGGGAGCGCAGGAAGGAAGAGCGGTCGAGCACGTTTTCCTGAAACGCCTCAAGGTAAAGGAACAGCGCCGGAGTGATGTAGAGCGTGACGAGTTGGGAGACGATCAACCCGCCGACAATGATCAAGCCCAGCGGCTGGCGCGAGCTGCCGTCCGCGCCAAATCCCAGCGCCAGCGGCACCGCCCCCATGAGCGCGGCGAAGGTGGTCATCATGATCGGCCGGAACCGCTCCATGCTCGCCTCATGCACAGCCGAGACGCGGTCCATCCCCTCTGCCATGCGCTGGAGCGCAAAGTCGATCATCATAATCCCGTTCTTTTTCACGATGCCAATGAGCAGGAACATCCCCACGAACGCGTAAAGCGACGCTTCCTTGTGGAAGAGCAGGAGCGTCGCCAGTCCGCCCACCGTGGCCACCGGCAGTGCCGTGAGAACGGTGATCGGGTGCACGTAACTTTCATACAGAATACCCAGAATGATATACATCGCGAACACCGCGAAAATCATGAGGATCGAGAGGCTCGCCACAGTCTCTTTAAACACCTGTGCTTCCCCCTGGAGACTGCCGCGAATATCCCCCGGCAGCGTCTCGGCAGCGGTCTTTTCGATGAATTGCGCCGCATCGCCGATCACCGCCCCCGGAACCAGATTGAAGTTGATGGTAACCGAGGGAAACTGGTTGATGTGGTTGACCGATTGCGGCCCGACGATTTCTTTCCAGCGGGCAACAGCCGCGAGCGGAACCAGCGTCACGCCGTCGTCGGATTTGACATAGATCTTCTCAAGATCCTGGGGTTCGGCCCGGCGGGAATCGGCAACCTCCATGATGACCTGGTATTGGTCGGTCGTCTTCTTGATAAGATAAACGTAATTCTGCGCATAAGCAGCACTCAGCGCCGTGAGGATCGAATTGGCGGAAACCCGATAGGAAGAGGCCGGGTCGCGCAAGATATCGATCTGCAAATTGGGCGTCTTGGTCTTCAGGTCGGAATTGACGAAAAGAAAACCCGGATAGGGGCGCAATTTTTCAATCAGTTTTTGCGCGGCGGCATTGACCGCCACAGGGTCAATGCCACTCACGGCATAGGCGAATTTTCCCTGGAGATTGGCAGTAGCCCCGGTGCTGATTTGCAGCACGGGATTTGCCTGCATGGCCGGAATGAGCCCGGGAATTTTCGACATCTCCGCCGCCAGTTGCGACATGACGACGTCAATGGAAGGGCGCTCATTCACTGGCTTCAGCGAAGCGAGCACGACCGCTTGGGAACTCGAGATCCGCCCCGCAATCCCCGAAATGGTGTACCCGATGTTCACATACGGATTCGACTGCAAAATCTTGTCCACCTTGTGTTGGTATTCGCGCATCCGCTCGGGCGACGTTCCCTCCTGCACTTGGAAAATGCCGCGAACAAATCCGCTGTCGCCCACCGGGAGAAACGACTTCGGGACGGCATTGAAAAGCAGCACCGTGCCCGCCATGCAGGCCACCCATCCCAAGGCGGAGATCCATTTGTGCTCCAGGAAAAAATGGAGCGATCTTCCGTAGCTTGCGATCACCCGCTTGAGCACGCGATTCACCCGGCTCTCGAGCCACGTCTTTTTCCCGCCCTCATGCCGCGCCAGCATCCGCGCGCACATCAGCGGCGTCAGCGTTAACGAAACCACGCCCGAGGCGAGAATGGCGATGATGATCGTGATGGCAAACTCCTGGAAAGTCCGCCCGATGAGCCCCGGCATGAAAACCAGCGGCAGGAACACCGCGGCCAGCGAAAGGGTCATGGATAAAATCGTGAAACTGATTTCCTTCGCGCCGTGGAACGCCGCTTCCAGCGCCGTCTCGCCCCCTTCCATCCGGCGCACGGCGTTTTCCAAAAACACAATGGCATCATCGACAAGAAAACCGATGGAAAGGGTGAGCGCCAGCAGCGAAAGATTGTCGATGCTGTAGCCGAGCAGGTACATCGCCAGGAAGGTGATCAACATCGACATCGGCAGCGCCACCACCGGGATCAACGTGTCCGTGGCGCGGCCCAGGAAAAGGAAGATGACCAGCACCACCAACCCGAACGCAATAAAGAGCGTCTCTTGCACGTCGTTGATGGAGTTGGCAATCGTCACCGACCGGTCGAACATCGTCACCAGTTGGATCGACCCCGGCAATTCCCGGCGGAAAAGCGGCAGCAAATTTTTGACGCCCTGCGCGGTCGCCACCGCGTTTGCCCCGGCTTGCCGCGAGACGGCGAGCACCACGTTGGTTGTCGCAGGCCGACCGTCGCGCACCCAGAAATGCCGCGCCATCCGCTCGTCCTGAACCGAATCGCGCACTTCCGCAACGTCCTTCAAGTAAGTGGGCGAGCCGCTTTTGCGCGAAATGATGAGTTCACGGTACGCCGCTGCGTCCTCCAATTGTCCCTGGGGTTGAAGCAGGAAGGTGCGATTCGGGCCGTCGAACTGCCCGGCTCCCTGGTAGCTTGTTCCCGCGCGGATCGCCGCGGCAACGTCGTCCACCGTGAGACCGAGCGAGGCGAGCTTTGAAGGCAACACCTTGATCCGCACCGCCGCCTTGGAACCAAAGATGTCCACCTTGGCGACTCCCGGCAAAATGCTGATGCGCTGGGCGACCTGGCTGCTCGCGTAGTCGTAGAGCTGCCCCTGCGTCAACGATTCGCTCGTCATCGCAATGTAAATCACCGGCTGGTCATTGGGATTCGCCTTCGAAAAAACAGGCGGCGTCGGCAGGTCCACCGGCAATCCGGAGGCGGCTTGGTTGATCGCCGCCTGCACGTCGGTCGCTGCGGCATCCACGCTCTTGCTCAAGTCAAACTGCAACGTGAACGACGTACTGCCCTGCGCGCTTTGCGAAGTCACGAGCGTGAGCCCGGGAATCTGCATAAACTGGCGTTCCAGCGGCGTGGCCACGTTGCGGGCCATGGTCGTCGGGCTCGCCCCGGGGTAGTTCACGCTGACGGTGATCACCGGGAAATCGACCGCCGGCAGATCGTTCACCGGCAGGCGCTGGTAACCGATGATGCCGAAAACGACGATGCACAAGGTGAGCATCATCGTCATGACGGGCCGCTTGATGAAAGGATCGGATAAACTTGCCATCGTCGGTTCCTATTTTCCCGAGACGATTTGCACGCGGGTTCCGGGCGCGAGGGCGATCTGTCCCGTAACCACAACGGTTTCGCCCGGTTTAAGCCCTTCCTGCACCACCACGGCCTCCCCCTGGCGCTGGCCCGGTTGCACCTTGCGCAATTCCACGGTGGAATCCCCCTTCACCACAAACACAAACGGGCCCGTCTGCCCCACTTGCAACGCTTCGTTGGGGATCAACATCGCGTCCTTGAGCGTATCCAGCAGCAGCCGCACATTCACAAACTGTCCCGGCCAGAAAAGGCGGTCTTTGTTTTCCAAAACTGCGCGTATCCGAACGGTGCCGGAGTTCTGCTGCACTCCACTGTCGAGAAAATCGAACGCCCCTTCGCGCCGTTTGGAAGGATCGTCCGCAAAGCTCGCCTCCACTTTCAATGTTCCCTTGGCCCGGTATTTGCGCACATTTGAGAGCGCCCCTTCCGGGATGGTAAAATCGACATAAATCGGGTCCTGCCGCTGAAGCAGCAGCAGTTGCGTCGTGTTGGCGGTCACGATGTTGCCGATGTCCACCATCCGTTTGCTCGCGCGCCCCTCAATGGGCGAGCGAATCTCGCAGAATTCGAGATTGATCCGGGCGGTGTTCACCAAAGCCTCGTCTGCGAGCAGCGCCGCCTGCGAAGCTTGCGCGGTGCTGCGCAAACTATCGAATTCCTGCGGCGCGATCACCTTTGTCTTGATGAGTTCCTCGTAGCGCTTGACCTGCAAGCGATCATACTCAGCCTTCGCCCGGTCCTGTTCCAAAGTCGCTTTCGCCTTGTCCAGCGCCGCCTGGTATGGGCGGGGATCGATGGAGAAAAGCAGGTCATCCTTGCGCACCTCCGCCCCGTCCTTGAAATGAATGGCGGTGATCGCCCCCGTCACCTGCGGTTGAAACATCACGGTTTCATACGCCGTGCAGTTGCCGATTTCGTCCAGGTAAACCGGCACATCCCGGGTTTCCACCACCGCCGCAGTCACGGGGCGCAACGGTTTGGGCGCCTCGGCGGACGGCTTGCCACCGCAACCCGAGAGAAACAAAAGAGCCATAAATCCACACCCGAGGCATAAATGCCGATAAAAATTCATACTTTTTATATTAAGCAGATCAGGGGGCATATCAATGCTGGTCTCGAACAAAATCTCGATCTATACTCACTATACTCACATTGTATCCATGTCCACCGTCCCCTCCACCGTCCCCTCCATCGGCCTCCGCTTCCGTCTGATGCTGCTGGTGATATTGGCCATGTTGCCCATGTTCGGGCTGTTGCTCTACCGCGCCACCGTGGATCGCAACCGCAAATTGCACGAACTACAGGATGAAGCGGTCCGCACCGCCGAGATCTCCGCGGGCAGCGTCAGCCAGGTGGTCGAAGGCGTGCAGCAACTCCTCTTTTCTCTGGCCTATGCGGACCCGGTACGCGCCATGAACGGCCCGGCCGCAAGCGCCCATTTTGCGAAGCTCCTCAAAAACTCCACCACTTTCCACAACATCAGCCTCGGCCAACCCGATGGGCTGACCATCGCCAGTGCGGTTCCCATGGGCGCGGGATTCAAACGCAAAGACCGCCCTTATTACACGCGCCTGCAACAGAACCGCAAGTTTACCGTGGGCGAATTTTTGATAAGCCAGATTACCGGTTCACCCAGCGTGATTTTTGCCTATCCCCTGCCCGACCAGCCTGCAAACAAACCGGTTGCCGCCGTTTATGGCGCGTTGAATCTGGTATCGCTTCAACACTGCATCGCGGGGCACCAACTCCTTTCCGACAGCGTGATCCTTGTAACGGACCGCACGGGAGTGGAGTTGGCCCGCAACCCCGATGCCGAAAAATGGGTGGGCCAACAGGCCAGGAGCTGGCTCGCTTTTAAAAACTGCACCGATTCGGGCTTCGTCGAAACCGCAGGCCTGGACGGAGTCACCCGGCTCTACTACCGGGCGCCCGTGCCGGATTCCGACCAAGGGCTTTTCGTCACGGTCGGCGTGCCCAAAGCCGCCATTCTCACCGCGATGCGCACCAGTTTTTACCGCGACTTGATCATCCTGGATATTTTCACTCTCGTGGCGCTTGCAGGGGCCTGGTTTTTTGCGGATTACTCCGTGATCCGGCACGTAAAGCGCCTGACGGGCGCAGCGCGGCAACTGGCGCAGGGGAAATGGGATACGCACGCACGGCTTACGGGCGGAGCGCGCGAACTCCAGCAACTCGGGCGCGCTTTCGACGAAATGGCGACCTCTCTACGCGAGCAACGCGACCGGCTGGAGCTGCGGGTGGAGCAGCGCACCCGGCAATTGAGCCACGCCAACGAAAGCTTGCAGGCCGAGATCGAGGAGCGCAAGCAGGCGCAAGCCGTCTCGCAGAAGCTCATGGCCAACCTGGAACGATCCAACAAGGAGCTTGAACAGTTCGCCTACGTCGCCTCGCACGATTTGCAGGAGCCGCTGCGCCTGGTCTCCTCCTATACCCAACTCCTCCTCCAGCGCTACCGGGACAAACTCGACGCCGACGCCGAACCGATCACCCGGTTCATCACCGAAGGCGTCAGCCGCATGCAGCGTCTCATCCAGGATTTGCTCTCCTACTCGCGCGTCAGCAGCCAAAGCCAGGCTCCTTCACTCGCCGATGCCGAAACGATCCTCGACTCCGCCCTGCGCAACCTCGCCATGGTCATCCGCGAACAAAAAGCGGTCGTGACCCATGATCCCCTGCCCACTTTGTTATGCGACCCGACCAAACTCGGGCAGTTGTTCCAAAACCTGATCAGCAACGGCATTAAATTCCACGGCGAAAAACCGCCCTGCATCCACATCGGCGTGGAAAAAACCGCGGACGAAAGCGCCTGGCTCTTTACCGTGAGCGACAACGGCATCGGCATCGAGCCGGAATACTTTGACCGCATCTTCGTCCTTTTCCAGCGGCTGCATACCCGCGCAAAATACCAGGGCACAGGGATCGGCCTGGCCATCTGCAAACGCATTGTGGAACAGCATAACGGAAAAATCTGGGTGGAATCCGAGAAAGGCAAAGGGTGCACATTCCGTTTTACAATCGCGATAAATCAGAACAAACTCTAGCCAACCCGAGCTCCTGTGGAAACGCATTATCATTCAGCGGAGAAACCGATCGTCATCCTCCTGGTGGAGGATGAACCCGGCGACGCTTACCTCACTTGCGAAGCGCTCAAGTCCGCGAAGATCATCAACCGCGTGCATGTCGTTGAAGATGGAGTCGAAGCCATGGCCTTCCTGCGCCGCGAAGCTCCCTACGCCACCGCCCCCCGGCCGGACCTCATCCTGCTGGACCTGAATCTCCCTCGCAAGGAGGACGGGCGCCAGGTCCTCGCTGAAATCAAGAACGACTCCTGCCTGAATTCCATTCCCATTATCGTTCTGACCACCTCCAACTCGGACGAGGATGTGCTCCAGTCCTACAACCTCCGCGCCAACTGCTACATCACCAAGCCGGTCGACCTGGAGCAATTCATGACGGTGATCAAGACAATGCACGAATTTTGGCTCTCGATCGTCAAACTGCCCCCCCA
>CAIYQA010000020.1 GCA_903928175.1 uncultured Spartobacteria bacterium
ATAACGAAAGACCTCTCCCATTGCGCGCGCGTGACGAAAATTGCACGCACATTGCCTTCCGGGGGAAGGTTTTTCTTTACTCGGTCAATATGGGTTTCCTGCCTCGCAAATGAGACGCACGCCCTCGCATAAACGCTAAATTGGATCATTTGAAAGCCGTCATCGAGAAGGAACTCGCGGAAATCGGTCGCCTGTTTTCGCTGTTCCCTAGTGCCCACCGGCAAATCGAAGGCAACTACAAGCCAGCCCATTTTGAATTTCTCGGTGTCCATGGCTTGTAATATCGCGGCTGTTTCTCCAGCACCGCATGGCGAAAGCCGCGAACCACCCCCTCAATCACGCATTGGATTTCCAAAGAGGAGTTTTTCCATTCCACCCTGTCGGTGGAAAATCCTATCACCCATTTACGGAACTCCTTTGTGACTTCCCAAGGTTTAGGTTGTTGTTGAGCCCACTGGAACACCCGCCAGTCCACACAGGGGCGAAAGGACTCCATAATGTCGTAAGCCAGGGGAGTGGAACGCTCACGTGTCGCATGGGAAATACCGAAAGTAGGGTCAAGCCCCACACCGAAAAGCTTATGCAAGGTTATGGACAATAGAACCGCGTAACCGTAGTTGAGCAAATTGTTCAGCCCGCCGCCATTTCGCTCCCGGACAAATTCTTCGTTACCGAGGCTGCGCCCGAGTATTTGCCAGAAAAGTTTGGCACAAATAGCCTCCTTATGCGGCTTTTTGCTGAATGCCGCTGCATGAAACGCCTCCAAGCGAATGTCCTCTGGCGAAATGGCCTGTGCAAGAGCCCATTGGTTCTCGCACTTTGCGTCCACGGTCTTCTGCCAAAGATTTTCCCGTGTCTTTTCAGGGAGGAGCAGTAAGGCGCGGCTGAGCAAGGTATCGGTAGATCGATTTGCGGGCAGAACAATGGAGACGGGCTTGAAGGCCTCGCACAGAATGAGAGCGACTCTATTTTTGGCGGCTTCGAGCAATAAATGCCCATGAATGGTGGCCGAAAAGCTGGTTACGATAATGGAAGCCACATCTTCCAGCGGGAGTTTCTTTTCTCCCTCAGCCGCCTTGCAGACGAGTTGGCCATCCCGAACCGAGAGTGAACACTGCGGGGAATCGATGCTGACAATGTGGAATGACACGGCAGCATCGGAAACGCAAAAGAGCTACGCTTCGGGCGCAAGGGATTCGCTTAACGACAATGTTTTTCGGCGTTCTTTTACTCAGTGCTTTTCATCCCCGTCAGAGGCAACCTTTGGATGGCCATTCCATCCTTCAACATCGTGGCCAAGCGGACATTAATCTTGTGGCCTTCAGTTTTGTTTTGCAACCGTACGACATCTGGTCGTCCAATATCCACTGCAATGCCCGAAGCATTGTTTTTCACCGAGAAAACTTTCCAGATGCCCTTGAAATTTCCCCTTGGCACCTGAATCAACATTCCATTTCTTAGCACCCGCACTGGGCGACCGCCATTTTTCTCCCGCAGTTCGCGCAAACGGATAGGGACTTTGTGAAACGGCAGAATCAGAGGTTCGGGATCAAGCGCCAGACCGAAGTTATCCGGGATGACCAGAGCAGCCTTATTCTGCTGTAATTTGCCTATCCCTCCGCCGGGGAAAAGCCCAAGAAGTTTTCCAATCTTCTCCTTTGTTTCTTTAGCGACACGTTTGCCGTCGGGTTGACGCATGCTTTGTCGCAGAAGGGCCTCGCCATTTTGCACTGAAACCACCCGCCATGCATTCTGTTCGACTCGCAAACCGGTTCTCTCCGCAGAAATATGCTGCACCACCCGGCGCTCTCCGAGTCGCTGCCGAATCTGATTTTTCAGGGGTGCAGGTAGATCGATCAGCTTAGGCTCACCATCTTGGGTAAACTCGACATAGGAGCGGAGCCGTTCTTTCAGAATCCTTTGCTCATCAGCATTAAGACGGCGTTTAATCATCAACTCCCAAACTCCGCCATCCCGAGGGAAAAACATTGAGGTGAAACCCAATACACAGGCATCCAGAGCGTGGTGGAGGTGGGTGATACCGCGAATATCGGTTTTATTATGGACTTCGCTTGTCTCCGAATTAATGACCTGCGGATTTGCCGCAGACAGGCATCCCAGCAGTTTCCACGCTTTGCGCACGGTTCCGGTCACACTGCCGGGCAGCGAAGTGATGACTGGCCTCTTTGCCTGCAGCCGATAGGCATTCTCAAGCAACTGCGTTCCAAGCCGTACAAGTTGGGATGTTTTGGTCAAATCGCCGGGAGTGAACTCCTTTTCGACATAGTCGCGTAGTTCCAGCATTTCCTTGCGACGCTTTTTCCGTCGCTTGTCATCCTCGTGGCCCTTGAAGGTTTCCAGAGCATCGACATCCTTTAAGTAATTGGAACGCGTCTTAATGGTCAGTTCCGGTCTCCCTTCAACGGTCTGTCCCTCGCATTCTTCGATAAAGCGCAAAGCCGTACGTTTGCCCTTCATTTTGTTCACCTCGGCAAAAGTGATGATCAACGAATCAAGACTGTCACTTGCGCGGTCACTCCTTGGAATGATGTGGTCTTTGTCCACGATGCGATTGAGCAAGTCGAACTCATCATAGCATTTGCCTGTGTAGGGGCATTTCCAGCCGAGGTCTTCGGCAATGCGAGCCTTTCGGATCAGCCCAGGGGTGATTCGGATGTTTTTGCCTGCAAAAGCTTTTTCCAGACGGGCCGCCACTCCCTTGAAGTTCGCGAGACGTTGACCGATATCCTGAGCGACTTGCTTGGCCGTCTTGCCGGAAAACTCCTTCAAGTCACGGTTCACTTCAATGGTCACTCTTCCAATCCGAGAGGCGTCACCAGCTGCATATTCCTTCAGAATATCCCGATGCAGACGGTCAAGAATCAGGAGTCTGTGCCGGACGAGATGGTTGTTGGTCTGCTCGTCAATAGCACGTTGCAGTTGGGCGATGCGAATGGCCTCAGAGCGGTAAAGAGGTCCACACTCTTCGGTGGGGTGTTGGTTGGTTGAGAAGACATAATCCGCCGCTTCGCGCATGACCTCACGGGAATAGGGCGCGCGCCCAGAAAGAAACTCCACGCGAGGGGCTTCGGAAAGCAACATTTCACGTGTGGCTACAGACTGTCCGCGTCTGGCATTGGTGCTGGAGGAAACGAGCAATCCCTCAATGGCAGCTTCGATTACAGGTATCTGATCCACGGCGTGGGCGAGAAGTGAGCCAATGGTCACGCGCTTGCCTCTGCGCAGTTGTCCGACGGCACGCTTCTTTAGTGGATCAGGCAAAACAGGAAACAGCGCCTTCCATGTCGCGTTAGCGTGGATAGCCTTGAGGACTGGATCGAGAATGAGCGCCTTGTCGGCATCGGGATGGGTCAGCATTTGCCCCACGTTATCGCGAACACCACCGGTTATCTCGCGAACAGCCTTCTTGAACTCTCCGGGAGTAAACGCTCCCCTCACCTTCATTTTTTCATCGAGGCTGCACCGTTCCTCTGCTGTAAGTGAGCGATTTGCTCGTCCATCGCCCAGGGCAACTTGGATGTTGGCTACCTGCATCGCCCAGCGAAAACGAAAAAACTCGGGACAGTATTTGCTGGGAACCTTCGCGAGCTTCTCCGCTTCGTGTTTGGCTTTGGCAACGTCGGACGTCTCAGACAGCACCTTTTGATACACCCGTTCATATGTGACCGGGCAGGTCGCAATGATGCGATTTTCGAAGCGGGGGATCAGTTGACCGAAGAGCAATCCGCCCTTATAGCGCCCTGGCAAGGCAATTCCGGGACAGGGCAAAGCATTCCAGTCACTCATCAGGGCGGCAATGAGTGCAACAGTGACATTGGGCAACTGACCAGTATGCGCTTCGAGGATTCTAAGAACTTCGTTTTTCACATCCTCGCGAGGGAATGCAGCATTCAGCGCCTTGGGTCGTTTGTCCCCCGACAGGTTGCAGGAGATTTTATTCCCGAGCGGGTCG
>CAIYQA010000021.1 GCA_903928175.1 uncultured Spartobacteria bacterium
AAAACAGGTTACCAAGTTAGTTACCAAATTTAACCCTATCTCAATGGGTCTGATAGGGTCTGAAAGAAAATGGGGGGTTACCCAGGCCCGAGAGGGCTTGGACGTGTAAACCCTGTGAAATCAGGGTCTTACAGAGTAAAAAGGGGTGGTGGGCAGGAGAGGATTCGAACCTCTGAAGGCGTAAGCCAGCGGATTTACAGTCCACCCCGTTTGGCCACTTCGGTACCTACCCACTTTTCCGGGAAAGGGAGGCGTTTTATACGCCCTCCAGGCGTCCCGGCGCAAGGGATATGTTAAAAAACGCACTGGAAATTCCGTTGCAGCCAATTTTTGCCGGGTGCGCCGGAGGGCTGCACCTGTTCGCGCGGCACAATGCGGACCGAGGTGAGGAGGATGCGGCTCACCGGACTGTCGTTGGTGTCGGCTGTCTCCTGGCTGATCTTGTCCAGCACATCCAGCCCTTCCACCACATGGGCAAAGACGGTGTATTCCCCGTCCAGGTTCGGCATCGGCTGGACGGTGATGAAGAACTGGCTGCCGTTGGAGCGGCGCGCCGGGTTGATTTTATCCGGCAAGCGCGCGGCGGCGACGGCTCCGGCGATTTGTTTGCGCCCGATCTCCGGCGCCAGGGTGTAGCCGGGGCCGCCCGTGCCGATTCCCGGGTTCCCCTTCTGTTTACTCAAGGGGTCGCCCGCTTGAACCATGAGATGCGGGAAAACGCGATGGATTGCCGTGCCGTTGTAAAATCCCGATCCTGCCAATTTTTTGAAATTGGCAACGGTGAGCGGGGCGGACTCTTCGTAAAATTCCAGAACGACGCGCTGCGTCTGCGGGCCGGTTTTGAATTGCAGCACGGCTACGTCGTCGGCGGGGACGGTTGCGGTCAGCGAACCCAAAGTGAGGAGGGCGAAGAGAGTTTTTTTCATGGGCAAGGTGGTCTTGGAGTTTCGCTGCGCTCGGGAGGACACGCGTTGAACACCCCATTTTCTTTGAAACGTATTATGAGGTGTAGCGCTTCATGACACACGCAAAATCGAGGTCGGCCCACCCTTTGCTCATCCCCTCGCGCATCGCTTCGGCGGTGGCCTGGGTGATGGGGAGGTCGAGATGGAGTTCCGCGCCCTCGTCCAACCCGAACTGGACGTCCTTGAGCATGTGCTTGAGGGAAAAATGCGTGTCGTAATCGCCGTTGAGGAGCTTGGGCAGCTTCAGATCGGTCATGCCGCTGCGCGCGCCGTGATGTTCCAGCGCGACACCCATGATCGCGGGATCGATTCCTTCGGCTCTCAGCACGGCCAGCGTCTCGGCCAGGACTTCAATGGTGGCTGCCGAGATCACATTCGTCAGCACCTTGATCAAGGCCGCCTCGCCAATGGCGCCGATCCGCACAATGGCTTTGCTGACCGGCTCGAGCATCGGTCGGGCGGCGAGGAAAGTCGCGTCGTCGCCGCCGATGTAATAGACGAGCTGGGCCTTGTCGGCGGCTCCCTTGGTGCCGGTGAACGGGCAGTCCAGGAACCGGGCGCCGCGGGCTGTCACCCGACGGGCCGCTTCGAGCGTTGCGGAGCGCCCGATGGTGGAACTGCACACGACGATGTGGCGTTCGGTGAGCGCGTCGCCCATCGCGTCCAAAACCTGGAAAACGGCTTGAGGGTCCGCCACAAAAAGCTGGATGACGTCGCTCGCCTCGGCGACTGCGGCGGGAGAAGGCAGGGAATCCGGTTTGGGGGTGCGGTTCCAGACGGCCACCGGGAACCCGGCTTGCCGCAGATGGCCCGCGATGCGCGAACCGATGATGCCCAGACCGAGGATGCCGACTCTGATTTTGTTCATAGCCAATGAAGGGTGAAGAGTTTTGAGCCTCTCACGCTCGCTGGCGTCCAGCCAAGCGCAAAAGACCAAGGAATGAGAATGGCGAATTTACGCTTGCGGCTCTTCGGTGGAGATGGCTCCCTCGGTCACGCCCGCATCCGCTTCGTCGAGCGCCTGCTCGAACGCCCGCCAGGCGAGCATCGCGCATTTGACGCGCTGGGGGAATTGGCGGACGCCGCCCAGCACGTTCAAATCCCCGAGTTCACGCGGGCCGGGGCCGGTTTCCGCATCGGGCGAAGCGGCCACATGTTCGTGGAAAAGGTGTGCCAGCCGTTTGGCTTCCGTGCGGGGCTTGCCCTTGAGCTTGAGGGTCATCAGCGAAGCGGAGGTCATGCAGATCGTGCAGCCGTGGCCGGTGAATTTGATGTTCTCCACTTTTTCCGGGGTGAACTGCACATGCAGATCAATCGTATCGCCGCAGGACGGGTTGTCGCCATGCACATGCACAGCCCCCTCGCCCAGTTCCCCAAAATTCCGGGGCCGGGTGGCATGGTCGGTGACGACCGCTTCATACAGTTCGCCCAACGGCAGCGAAAACGTGGCGCTGGCGCGACGTTGACCTTCGGCAAGAACTTCGATGAGCCGGTCCACCTCGGCTTTGGTGTTGTAGAAATAAAAACTCGCGCGCGCCGAACTCTCCAGCCCGAGTTTGTGCATGAGCGGCTGGGTGCAATGGTGGCCGCCGCGCAGGGCGATGCCCGCCTGGTCCGCCAGCGTCACCACGTCGTGCGCATGGGCGTGGTCCATCACGAAACTGACGAGCCCGCCGCGCGCCCCGCCCAACGGCGGCCCGAGCACCCGCAGGCCGGGGATTTCGCCCAACCGCTTTTGCGCGTACTGGGCGAGGGCGCAATCGTGCTCGAAAATGGCAGCACGCCCGATGCTCTCGATGTAATCCACCGCCGCGCCGAGCGCGATGGCTCCTGCGATGTTGGGGGTGCCCGCTTCAAACCGGTAAGGAGCCGGTTTCCACGTGCTCTTTTGGTAGCTCACTTGGAGAATCATCTCCCCACCCCCGTGCCACGGCGGCATGGCGTCGAGCAACGCTTTTTTGCCATACAGCGCGCCGATCCCCGTCGGCCCGCACATTTTATGGCCCGAGAGCACGAGGAAATCGCACCCGAGCGCCTGCACATCCAGCGGCATGTGGCCCGCGCTTTGAGCCGCGTCCACGAGTGTCGTTGCGCCCACTTTGCGGGCCGCGGCGCAGAGGTCCGCCGCCGGGTTGATCGTGCCCAGCGAGTTGGAGATATGCACAAAACTGAAGAGCTTCACCTCGGGCGTGAGCAGTTCGTCCAGCCGCTCCAACGCCAGTTCGTGCCGGGCATTGATCGGCAGGAAGCGCAGCACCGCGCCGGTCCGCTCGGCCAGGGGTTGCCACGGCACGAGGTTGCTGTGGTGCTCCATCTCGGTGAGGAGGATCACGTCGCCCGCGCGCAGGTTTTGGACTCCCCAGGTCTGCGCCACGAGGTTGATGCTTTCGGTGGCGCCGCGCGTGAAAATGATTTCCTCGGGACTCGCGGCGTTGAGGTAACGCGCGAGCTTGACCCGCGCCGCCTCATACGCGTCGGTGGCCCGCATGCTCAACGCGTGCATGCCGCGGTGCACATTGCTGTTGTCGTGTTCGTAGTAATGGCGCAGCGCGTCGAGCACGGCGCGTGGTTTTTGGCTCGTCGCGGCGTTGTCGAAATAGACGAGCGGCTGCCCGTGAACCTGCTGGTCGAGGATCGGGAAATCGGCGCGAATGCGTTCCCAGGAAAGGTGCGGTTGGTTCATAACATCTTCACTTTCGAGCAGATCGGCTGCGGAGCCAAGCCCTTCTTTTTCTAGGGCTTTTTGGGTTTGTTCACCGGGCAATCGCACCCGCCGCCGCATGCTTTCTTTTTGCGGAAAACAAAATACGCCAGCGCGGCGAGGATCAGCGCGGCGACCAGGAGTTGATCGAGGATCGGGTTCATAAAGGGAGATAAATTAGGAAGCCAGGAAAGCAGGAAAAGAAACAGATCTGTTCTTCTGAATTTTCCTGGTTTCCTGGCTTCCTGATTTTTTCATTGTCAGAATTCTATTGAAATCCCAGGAGGCGGCCGCCTTGGAAGACCACAAAGGCGCCCGTCCAGGCGAGGACGGTCAAAAGCGTGACCATCACGAGCGGCCAGCGCCACGAGTTGGTTTCGCGGCGCACCACTGCAAGGGTGCTGATGCATTGCATCGCCAGCACGTAAAAGACCATCAGGCCTACACAGACCAGCGGGGTGAAGACCGGCGTGCCATCGGCGCGGCGTTCGGCCCGCATGGTGTCGCGCAAGGTTGCGGTCCCCTCTTTCATGTCGCCTTCGACATTATAAACGATCGCCATCGTGCCCACGAACACCTCGCGCGCGGCGAAGGAGCTGATGAGCCCGATGCCGATTTTCCAATCATACCCCAGCGGTCGGATCGCCGGTTCCAGGGTGCGTCCCATCTGGCCCGCAAAGCTCTGCGAGATCGCCTCGGCACGGGTCGCGTTGGGGTCCGTGGGTTTGGGATAGGTCGCCAGCGCCCAAAGAAGGATGGACAGCGCGAGAATGACCGTGCCCGCCCGCGTCACGAAGAGGCCCGCCCGTTCCTTCATGCAAAGCGCCACCGAGCGCAACGACGGCTTGCGGTAGGGGGGCAGTTCCAGCAGCAGCATTGAGGCCTCGCTCTTGAGCACCGTTTTCTTGAAAATCCACGCCATCACAAACGCGGCCCCGATGCCCAGCAGGTAAAGCGCGAGCATCATCCCCGCCTTGGCCAGCGCCGAAGTCGTCGGGAGCAGCACCGCAATCATGAGCGTATAAACCGGGATGCGCGCCGAACAACTCATCAGCGGCGCGATGAGGATTGTCGCGATGCGGTCGTTGCGGTTCTCCACCGTGCGCGCCGCCATGATCCCGGGAATCGCGCACGCAAACGAGCTGAGCAGCGGGATGAACGATTTGCCGTGCAACCCCACGGTGGACATCACCCGGTCCATCAGGAATGCGGCGCGCGCCATGTAACCGCTATCCTCCAGCAGCCCGAGGAAGAAATAGAGGATCATGATTTGCGGCAAAAACATGAGCACGCCGCCCACGCCGGGGATCGCTCCATCCACAATCAAATCGCGCAATTGGCTCGCCGGGAGCAGTTCCCCGAGCCAGGCAGCCAGCGCATGCATGCCGGAATCGATCCAGCCCATCGGAATCTGCGCCAGCGTGAAAATCGACAGGAACATCAGCGTCATCGCCCCGAGGAACACCACCCATCCCCAAAGGCGGTGCGTCAGGAACTGGTCCATCCGGTCGGACAGGCTCAAGCCCGGGCCCGCGTCCGGTTTGTGCACCGTGCGCTGGCAGACTTCATTGATCCATGCGTACCGGGCTTCCACCAAGGCGCAGAGCGGGTCGAGCCCCGCCACACGCAAGCGTTCCTGCGCGGAGAGGGTCGCCCGGACGGTATCCGGATTGTGTTCGGCCAAATCATCCAGCGCCTGGTCGTGCAGCGTGAGCAGCAGGAGCGCTTCGGGGAAGGCCACGGCGGCGCTCACCGGCAACTGTTTCGCCAACGCGCGCACTTCGCGCTCAATCAACTCCGGCATCGGCGGGCGCTTGGCATTTTCGGGAAGGAGCGGGCGCGAAATCGCTTGCTTGAGCGCCACGAGGCCGGTTCCCTGGGTCGCCACCACGGGAATCACCGGCACGCCCAGTTCCGCCTCCAGCGCGGGCACGTCGATCCGAATCCCGGCACGCTCGGCCATGTCCACCATGTTCAACGCGACCACGGTCGGCAGGTTCAGATCGAGGATTTGCGCCACGAGATACAGGTTGCGCTCCAGATTCGAGGCGTCCGCCACAACGATGACCAGGTCCGGCTGCGGCGTGCCGGGTTCGCGCCCTAGCAGCACATCCCGGGAAACCGCTTCGTCGAGCGCGCGGACTTGCAAGCTGTAGCTGCCCGGCAAATCCAGGAGCGTCATCGGCTCGCCGTGGCTCCCGTAAAAGCGGCCCACCTTGCGTTCCACCGTCACGCCGGGGTAGTTGCCCACTTTTTGGCGCAGGCCCGTCAATGCGTTAAAAATCGTGCTTTTGCCGGAATTCGGGTTCCCTGCGATGGCGATATTCCGGGCGGAATGCGCCGTGCTGCGAACGGGCACAGGCTGGGCTGCAAGGGTGGCGCTCATAAGAATAAGCCGCAAAAAAGCGCAAGAGGCGCAAAATAATGGACACCCTGAACGCCTGTTCTCAGGTTTGTAAGCGGGTCTGTTCCAACTGTTTTCATTTGTGCTTTTTGCGCTTTTTTGCGGCTCATTCTGTTTCAGGGTAAAGCCACCCGGATGCCGGCCGCTTCCTTTTTGCGCAGGGAAAGGCGGTAGCCGCGCACCTCGATTTCGACCGGATCGCCCAGCGGGGCAAAGCGGATGAGCTGGACTTGCGCCCCGGTGGTGAGCCCCATTTCCAGAAGGCGAGCCCGGCGTTCGGGCGGGAGATCGAACCCGGTGATGCGGGCGATCTGCCGGGCGGCCAAAGCCACCAGAGGCAGGTTATTTTCAGGCAAACCGGGAGCAGATCGACTCATGAGCGATATGATATTGAGAATCAGTCGCAAAAGCAAGCCTTCTCTTAATATTTGTGATTTTCGTGCCAGAAACCTTATCCCGAAGGCGTTTCCGAGGCGCGCCGAAATGCCTTCTTTTTGAGGCTCCAGCGCCGCCAGCACGCCGGGTCGGACAGCGCCTCTTCCAACGCGGAGCCCAATTCATAAACCGTGGCGTCGAACCCGAGGTATTCATACACCGCGGCGTGCATCCCCATCGTTTCCGTTAACTCGTGAAACAGCGCCGCGTCGTGGGCGCCGGGGAATTCCATATCCTCCGGGTGCTCATAGGTGAACCGGCAGGCCGCAAGGTCCTGGGAATGGTGCCGCCGACAGGTGTGCGGGCGCACCGCGTACACACTGCACCAACCCTCGCGCGAGAGCGGGCACGGCACATTGCGCGTGGCATGTTCCCGCACGGTCATCTCTTTCACCAGCTCCGCGTGCGAAACGAGCCGAGCCCTCATTTCCTCAAGCTCCGGCGGCGGCAACTCCCGGCGCAGCGTATCGGCGATCAGGAACACCTCCGGTGCATAGACATCCACCCGCAACCAGCAACAAAGCGAGCACCCGGCGCGGCAGACCAGCGCAATCCCGGACTGCTCCACCTGCGAGGCATTTTGTTGGTCAAACACACCGAGCGCCTGACGCAACGCCGCGTGAAAATCGTCCGCCGACTGCGCGCGGGAAAGCGCATCGGCAAGTTGGGGGATGGAAGCGGAATGCACAGGAGGAGCCGCAAAGGTTGCAGATTTCCCTTCGGCAGGCAAGCCGCTCCGAAAGAACAACGGGACTTGCCAACGAGAGCCGCAAAAGCGAAAAGGAGGTATTCAAAACAGCATCCCGTCGTGAACGCCGGGGGATTCCATATCCTCCGATAACTTGCTTTCAACCCCATTACAGCAGTAAATATCTTCACCATGATCTGTCGGCGTCCAATTTATGGTTTGATATCCTTCGCCATTCCGTTCCTTGCAATTCTGTTTCTCATTGCAGGAATTGCATTAACGGCCGCGAGTGCCGGTTTCCGCAATCTGGAAAACCTGATCTTTCCCATCGCAATGATCTTGTGGGTTGCCGGAGTTGTCATCGGGGTTGTGGGCATTTTCAAACACGAGCGCAAACGCTGGCTTTCCATAGAAGGAATTGTTCTGAATGCGGGATTTGTCATTGCGCCAATATTGATGGGCGCGTATCCGGCGGGCATCGAAACTACATCGGTGATGCAAGCAATCGGCCTCTTGTTTGATGGAGACCACTACGAATCGCCAAAAAAAAACCGAGATAACGATTGATGGTGCGAAGGCGGTGTTTAACTTGGGTGATCCGTCCTATACGGAGTTGATATATCTCCTCCGCCATGGCCGCTCCCGGGAGATGCTGGAGCGCACAGGTGGCCCAATATCGTTCTCGCACCGCACTCGTTGCGGCGAGTTGGTGATCCGAAACTACGGCATCACTTCCCGTTTCCCAATCTATCGAGGGAGTGACAACGAGAAATTGTATTGGATCGCGCTACCGAAGTTAACTTCCCCAGGCAAAAGCATCCCCCTTTTCACCGCAGACCCTCGTGTGATTGATTTGGTAAAAGCGAAAAAAGGGAATTGGCCGGGTTCCGCAGATTGAGTTGCCCCGAGCAATAAATCCGGGTAGATTTTTCACATGACCTCAACCTATACGGCTATTCTCAAAAAGGATGCGGATTGGTGGATCGGCTGGATCGAAGAGGTTCCCGGTGTCAATGCACAAGAAGCTACCAAGGAGGAATTGCTGGCCTCTTTGCGTGAAATCCTTCGCGAAGCTTTGGAGTTCAATCGAGCCGCAGCGCGTGAATCCGCGCAAGACGGCTACATTGAAGAACTTGTGACGGTATGAAGCGCCGCGATTTCCTGCGGCATCTGCAACAAAATGGATGTCTTTTGATTCGGGAGGGCGGCAACCACTCGTGGTGGGGGGAATACTGCCAGGAATCGCCGTTCTGCAGTTCCCCGGCACTCGGAAATCAACGATCTTTTGGCGCGAAAGATCTGCAAAGATCTCGAAATTCCGCAACCCTGAACCAGTTTCGGTTTCATTTGTCGCATTCCTCTCGCCCCGAAGGGGCTGAGTAAACCAGCCCAGGGCAGAGCGCAGCGTCGCCCTGGGTGCCGCGCAACAACCGGTTGCGCCCTGCAAGGGCGCTGGTAAGGGGGAGCGGATTGAGCGCGAGCGTTTCCTAGTGCCCTTGCAGGGCACGGCTCTCCCACACGCATACCCAGGGCGC
>CAIYQA010000022.1 GCA_903928175.1 uncultured Spartobacteria bacterium
CTTTGGCATTGGCCATTTGTGCGAGTTCCCCGCTGGTCATGCCGTGGACGTACGGCACGGGAAGCTGGCCGACGAAGGATATCCATTGCGGCTCCATCGGCGGACCTTCCACGCGCAGCCCGCCGAGCGGATTGGGGCGGTCGAGCACGACAAAGGGAATGCCCGCTTCACCGGCCGCTTCCATGCATTTCGCCATGGTGGAAATGTACGTGTAGGAACGGCTGCCGATGTCCTGCATGTCATAGACGAGCACGTCGAGACCTTTGAGCATGGCGGGGGTCGGCTTGCGGGTGGGGCCGTAGAGGGAGAACACCGGGAGGCCGGTGAGCTTGTCCTTGCGCGAAGCGACATATTTGCCCGCGCCCACGACGCCGTCGAGCCCGTGCTCGGGCGCAAAGAGCGCCACGAGGCGGATCCCTTTCGCCTCGGCGAGGATTTTGCGCGTCTTGACTCCGTTCGAGTCGATACCGGTGTGGTTGGTGACGAGCCCGACGCGTTTGCCTTGGAGGATGGAAAACTGGTGTTGCTTGAGGACATCAATGCCCAATTCCACCTGCGCGCGGGCTGGCGCGAGAAGCGCGAGGAAAAGGAGCAGAGCGAGCAGGGGCGTTGCCAAAGACCGGCCGCGCTCGGCTGCCATTGCCCCACCCGCAGAACCCACCGCAAAGTCAGGCGTTCCCAAGTGCAACTTGGGAACGAGGTAAGCTATGGCTGCAAAAACAGGGAAAAGCGGACGGGTTTTCGATTGATTCAAATGCATAAAAAACTAGGGTCGATGCTATGGAGCCTTCACCACTCGGTCAACTGTTGCTCTCGGGCGTTCCCGGCCCGGAGCTGGATTCTCAAAGCGCGGCCATCTTTCGGCGGGTCCAGCCGGGCGGTTTCATTTTGTTTGGCCGCAACATTAAAACGGCTTTGCAATTGCGCAAGTTGATCGACGATCTGCGCGACCTTTCGCCGGTCGCGCCGATCATCACCATCGACCAGGAGGGCGGGCGCGTTTCGCGGCTGCGGGAAATCGGCAGCGAACCGCCCAACGCCCAGCAACTGCGCGACAAGGGCGACCCGGGGCTCATCCTCCGCCACGGGCACATCACCGGGCGGCTGCTGCGGTTGTTTGGCTTCAACCTGGACCTCTGCCCGGTGCTCGATATTTCCTTTGATGACGAGGCCGATAATTCCCTGCGGGGCCGCTGCTACGGCAAAACCGTGGAACAGGTGATCGCGCTCGCGGGAGCCTTCAATGAGGGGTTGCGGGCGGAAGGGATCGCCAGTTGCGGCAAACATTTTCCCGGCTATTCGCGGGCTCCCATCGACGCCCACCACGAACTGCCGCAAATCGACCTCACGCGCGCGGAGTTGGAAGCGCACGAACTCGCGGTTTTCCGCCATTTCACGGATAAAATCGATTCGATGATGATCGGCCACGCTTTTTATCCCGCGCTGGATAACACGCGCACGCCGACTTCCCTTTCCCACGCGGTCGTCACGGGAATGTTGCGCCGGGAACTTGGCTTTGGAGGCTTGGTCATGACGGACGATCTCGACATGGGGGCGATCCTCAATCACTACGGGCTGGACGAGACGATCCGGCTGGCAATCACGGCGGGCAACGACCTGGCGATGATCTGCCACCGGGTGCAATGCGTGGAGGACGCGTGGAAAACCCTGGAGCGGCTGCCTGCGGCGGAGTTGGACCGGGCGCTGGAAAATGTGCACCGGTTCAAGGCGAAAATGGCTCCGCCGGATGCGTTCAGCGAAGATGAGTTCCGGCGGCGCGACGCGGAGGTGTGGCAACTGCGCGTGGACACGCTGGGCGAAGTGCAGGCCCGCGAGCGCAGCCCGGAAAACGGGAAGCGTTCCCCGGTGGAAACCTACTGAACCGGGGGCACGGAGACGTTTTTACGGCAATAATCTTTCCATGCCTGCGGGCGGATGCTTAATTTTTCAACGACATGCAAAACGCGCACATCGGGATTATCGGCGGTAGCGGTCTTTACCAGATCGAAGGCCTGACCGGGGCGACGGAACTTCGCGTGGAGACGCCCTGGGGCTGTCCCAGCGATCTCATTGTCCGGGGGGAACTCGCCGGGCGGACCGTCTTTTTTCTCCCCCGGCACGGACGCGGCCACCGCATCCTGCCCACGGAGATCAATCACCGCGCCAATATCTACGCCCTGCGCTCGCTGGGGGTGCGCTGGATCATTGCCGTCTCGGCGGTCGGCAGCCTGCAACCCCAATACGAGCCGCGCCACATTGTGCTGCCCGACCAGTTTTTCGACCGTACCAGCCGCCGTTGCGAGCACACGTTCTTTGGCGGGGGCATCGTGGCCCATATCGCCTTTGCCGATCCGACGAGCGCCCCCTTGCGCGCCTTCCTCGCGGAGGCCGCCCACGAAACCGGCGCAGTCGTGCATAACGGCGGCACCTACGTCAACATGGACGGCCCGGCATTCTCCACCCGCGCGGAAAGTGAGGCCAACCGCCGCCTCGGTTTCGATGTGATCGGCATGACCAACCTCGGGGAAGCCAAACTGGCGCGCGAAGCGGAAATCGCCTTCGCCACCCTCTCCATGGTCACCGATTTCGATTGCTGGCGCAGGGAGGAGGAACCGGTCACAGCCCAGACGGTGATCTCCCATTTGCTGCACAACGCCACCACCGCAAAAGCCATCCTCGCACGGGTCATCCCGCGCCTGCCCACCGTGCCGGATTGGCCGGAACATTTTGCCCTGGATAATGCCTTCGCAACGGACAAATCCGCCTGGCCCGCCGACACCGTAAAAAAAATGGGCGTCCTTCTTGAGAGATTCTGCTAAATTCCCACTTTCCCATGATCCGTCCTTACCTCGCCCTTGCCCTTCTGTCCGCCATCACCCTCGTTTCCCGGCCAGCCGGGGCGCAATACGGCGATTCCACTCCGGTTCCTTCCAAGTCCGAAAGCCCCACGCCCCATCCCGCCGGGCCGCGCATCACCTACAACAAAGTCAACGCCGACGGCCCGTTCATCGCCCTGAGCTTTGACGACGGCCCCAGCAAAAGCACCACCCCGCGCCTGCTGGACATGCTCGCCAAGAGGGGCATCAGGGTCACCTTCTTTGTCTTGGGCGAGAACGTGCAGGAGAACCCGGAAATCCTCAAACGGGAAGTCGCCGAGGGGCACGAGATCGGCAACCATTCCTGGAATCACCCGAATTTGGCGAAAATGTCCGATGACGCCGTGCGCAACCAGCTCCAGCGCACGCAGGACCTGGTTTTTCAAATCACCGGCAACAAACCCAAAGTCATGCGCCCACCCTACGGCTCGTTCACCGAGCGCCAGAGGAAATGGGCCAACGAACAGTTCGGATTCAACATCGCCCTTTGGGAAGTGGACCCGAATGACTGGAAGAAACCCGGCGCGGCGGTCATCGCCCGCCGGATTTTGACCGAGACCCGCCCGGGCTACATCATTCTGGCTCACGATATCCACGCGCAGACAATCGACGCCATGGCCGAAACCCTGGACGGATTGCTCGCCAAAGGGTTCAAGTTTGTGACTGTTAGCGAACTCATCGCCATGGATCACCCGGTCGCCAAGCCCGCGCCGTCCCCGGGGGCCTCGCCCGCGCCGGTGGCTGCGAGCGCTCCCAAGAAGCGCAAATAGCGCTGCTTGCAGGCCCCGGCGGCCCGAAGTTGGTTTGTCCCTCCTGCACGGGCGGGGTGCGCCTTGGGTGCGCGCCTTCAAAATCGTTGGCGAAAAAACTTGCCCTCGGTGTCGCCTTTGGGAAAGTGTGCGCCACCCAAAAAACACACACCATGGTCGCATTTCAAAACAACATCCTCTTTGTCGGTTTCGGAGCCGTAGCCCAATGCACACTCCCCATCCTGGAAAAACACATCCAGGTTCCCCTCTCCCATATCACGATCATGGATTTTGAGGATCAACAAGAGATCCTCAAAGAGTGGACGGATCGCGGCCTCAAATGGGTCCGGGACCGTGTCACCCGCGAAAACATGGGGGCGCTGCTCGGCAAACATGTCGGCAAGGGGGACATAATCATCGACCTCGCCTGGAACATCGACGCCTGCGAAATCCTCGACTGGTGCCACAAAAACGGCGTCCTCTACATCAACACCTCCGTCGAAGTGTGGGACCCGTATGCCTGCGGCGAAAACCAGCATCCCACGGAAAAGACGCTGTACTGGCGGCACATGAACGTGCGCCGGCTCAAGGCCAGTTGGGGCGAACCCGGCCCGACCGCCGTTCTCGAACACGGCGCCAACCCCGGCCTCATCTCCCATTTCACCAAGCAGGGGCTGCTCGACATCGCCGCCCAGGCGCTCGCCGACAAAAAAGTCTCCGGCGCGGACGCGGAGGAAATCCAGCAACTGGCCGCCCAGCGCGTCTTCAACAAGCTCGCCCAGAAGCTCGGCGTCAAAGTCATCCATTGCAGCGAGCGCGACACGCAGATTTCCAACAAGCCCAAGCAGGTGGATGAGTTTGTCAACACCTGGAGCATCGAAGGGTTCCGCGAAGAAGGCACCACCACGGCCGAGATGGGTTGGGGCACGCACGAAAAAACCCTCCCCCTCCACGCCTACACCCACGCCGAAGGGCCGCAGAACCAGATCTGCCTTGCCCGCATGGGCATGAACACCTGGGTCCGTTCCTGGGTTCCCAACTACAACATCCACGGCATGGTCGTGCGCCACGGCGAAGCGTTCACCATCTCCGACAACCTCACCGTCTGGGAAAATGGCAAGGCCGTTTACCGCCCCACGATGCATTACGCGTACTGCCCGTGCGACAACGCCATCATCTCGCTCAACGAACTGCGCGGCTACGATTACGAGCTCCAGCCCTCGTTGCGCATCATGAATGACGAGATCACCAGCGGCGCGGACATCCTGGGCGCGCTCCTCATGGGCCACGCCTATAACTCCTGGTGGACCGGCAGCGACCTGAGCATCGAGGAATCGCGCTGCCTGGTGCCGCACCAGAACGCCACCACCATGCAAGTGGCCATCTCGGTGGTCGCCGCCACGATGTGGATGATCGAAAACCCGAATCGCGGCATCACTGTGCCGGATGAGATTCCGCACGATTACATCCTCGGCATCGCCAAGCCGTATCTCGGCAGGTTCATCTCCACGCCGTCCGACTGGACGCCGCTCAAGCACCGCGGGAAGCACTTCGGCAAATACAGCCAGCCCGATCTCGACCCCTCGGACCCGTGGCAGTTCAAGAATTTCCTCATCACCACCGAGGATTAGCCCCATGAAAAAATCCCAACTCCTGCGGCTGGGGCGGAAATACGGCACGCCGTTGTTCATCATTGACCACAAGGTCCTGCGCGAAACGTATTTGCAGTTTAAGAAGCATCTCCCGCGCGTGCAGGCCTACTACGCGGTCAAGGCGAACCCGCACCCGGAGATCGTCAAAACGCTCTACAAGCTGGGAGCGAGCTTTGATGTCGCCTCCATGCCGGAGTTCGAGATTGTGCACGATAACATCAAGCGCCTTTCCGCCAAAAAGCGCCAGGAGTTCATCTGGGACAAAATCATCTACGCCAACCCGATCAAAGCCATCGAGACCCTGGAGGAACTCGACCAGTACAAGATTCTTCTGACCTTCGATAACATCGAGGAGGTGAAAAAAATCAAGAAACACGCCCCGCATTCGGGGCTTGTGCTCCGGCTCCAGGTGCCCAACACCGGCTCAGTGGTCGAGCTTTCCTCGAAATTCGGCTGCCCTCCGGGCGAAGCGGTGGACTTGATGCTGGCCGCCAGCAACGCGGGGCTCGGCGTGGAAGGGATCAGCTTCCACGTGGGCAGCCAGTGCACCAACTTCGAGAACTACGTCCAGGCGCTCCATCTCGCGGCGGGCATCTTCAACGAAGCCAACAGCCGCGGCCTCAACTTGAAGCTCATCGACATCGGCGGCGGCTTCCCCGCCCCGTACGACAACCAGGTGAAGCCGTTCCGGGAGCTCGCCCGAAAGATCAATTCCGAAATCGACCGCCTTTTCCCCAAGGACATCGAAATCCTCGCCGAACCGGGCCGCTTCCTGTGCGCCACCTGCGCCACGCTCGTCGCCAAGGTCATCGGCAAGGCCGATCGCAACGGCAAACGCCTTTACTACATCAACGACGGGATCTACCACACCTACTCCGGAGTACTCTGCGATCATATTCCTTACGGAGTCAAGGCGTTCAAAAAAGGTTCCACGCAGATTTCCTCCGTGTTCGGCCCAACCTGTGACGCCCTGGACACGATCTCGCTCTCCAACGAGTTGCCCGACCTGAATATCAGCGACCTGGTTTACACCGAGAACATCGGCGCTTACACGTGGGCTTCCTCCACCAACTTCAACGGGTTCCCGCCCTCCCAGGTCATCCACATTAACAAGTAGCCACCCCCGTCGGCTCCCTTTCCCGGCGGCCAAAAAATCGCACGTTGTGACCGGAGCCCTCTTCCGCGCCCGCACCCTGGGCGCACTGCTCATCGTGCTGCTCTGCGCGGGGTGCCAACTCCGGGAGCCGCGCCCCCGGCTGGCGTTCCCCAATGCCGTTGCGCTTCCGCTGAGTTCCTCGGACGAAAACAAGCTTCTCATTCGTGCCACGGCCCCGGGCGGCCACGCGCGGATGTTGCTCGACACCGGCGCGCCGGTCAGTTGCGCGGATACATCCCAGGGCTCGCTGTTCCATTTTGCGCCCCTGCCGAAAAGCCTTCCGCCCTCCATTGTCATGAACGGCCAGCCGCACAAGACGGCGCTGGTGCCGCAACTGGAGTTTGGCGGGGTAAGCCTTAAAAACTGCCCGGTCGTCCTTACGGACCTCTCCAACTTCAACCGCCCGCTGCGCCGCCACGATTGCGATGCCATTCTTGGCCTCAACGAACTGCGCCGTTTGCGTGCGGTTGTCGATTTCGGTTCGCACACGCTTTGGATTCCACAGGATTTCGCCCGTTTGCAGATGCCGGTTGGCTGGTGCGCCGTCCCCATGCGCGTTTTGGAGGGGCACCTCGTGGTGCCGGTCGCCGTCAGGGGCGTCCCGACTTTGTTTATTGTGGACACCGGCGCCCCCATTTCCCTCATCGACTCCGCCCTGCGCGTCAGCCGGTGCATCCCGCTGAAAAAACACTACACCTTCAGCATCTCAGCGATCCATTACCAAACCAAATCCGTGCAGCTTGGAATGATTCCCAACCTACAGATCGGCTCGTTGAACATTGGCCAGACTCCCGTCGGGGTTTTGGACATCGCCAATATTATGGGGTCTGGGGTGCAGGCGTTCGGCATCACCGGGTTGATCGGTTCGCACACGCTCGAACAATGGGAAGCCCTCATCGACTGCGACTCGATGCAGCTTTACCTCAAGCAAAATGGGAAGAGGTGAGCTTCGGAACCAAGATGATATGTTTGCGCTGGCCCTGTTTTTACTCATCGGCGCACTCTGCCTGGGGTTGGGATCGGTGCGGTAGGGCCGCACACCGAGGATTGGAAATCCCGCTTCCGGTCGGATAGGAATTGATACTTGACTATCGATTTCGCTTGTGAGATTTTGTATCCATGATTTATCTCACACAACAGAAGCTTGTTCTGGGCGCTGTGTTTGAGCACGCAAAACGTCCCCTGACCCCGGTGGAAATTTGCGAGGAGGCTCGCAAAAAGTTGCCTTCCCTTGGCATCGCAACCGTTTACCGGGCCATCAAACAGTTTGTGGACGAGGGGCAGGTCCGCGCAGTGGATGTTCCCGGCGCGGCACCCCACTATGAGAGCACGGCCCGGCATCATCATCATTTTTTCCTCTGCCAACAATGCAAGCGGCTCTTTGACCTGATCGGATGCGTTCGCGGCGTGAAATCGCTCGCACCGAACGGATTTCGCGTCAAGCAGCATGAGATCGTTCTTTATGGCGAATGCGCCTCCTGTGTGACCGAGGGCGAGTAGAAGCGATATGTATAAAATAAAGAACACGCTCCTGCTGCTGGTGCTTTGTCTCGCGCAAACGGGCTCTGCGGTCAGCGCCGAAAAACCTCTCCAGATTGTCGCCTCGTTTTATCCCATGTACGTGATGGCCTTGAACATCGTTGGCGACACCCCGAACGTGAGCGTGGAGTGCCTGACACAACCCATTACGGGCTGCCTGCACGATTACCAACTCACCCCGGCCAACCTCAAAACCCTGGCGATGGCGGACGTGTTCATCGCGAACGGCGCGGGCATGGAGACGTTCATCGAGAAAGCCGTCAAGCAATCGCCGCATTTGAAGGTGATCGAAGCGAGCCGGGGGATCAAGCTCATGGACGATAATCCGCACGTGTGGGTGAGTGTCAGCGGGGCGATGGCGGAAACCGAAAACATCGCCCAAGGCCTGGCGGCCGCTGATCCGGCCCATGCCACCGCCTACGAAAAGAACGCCGCGAGCTATGTGGCGCGCCTGGAGGCGTTGCGCCAGGAGATGCACGCCGCCCTGGAGGGTCTTCAGAACCGCGATATCATCACCTTTCACGAGGCGTTTCCTTATTTCGCCAGCGAATTCAATCTGAAAATCGTGGGTGTCATCGAGCGGGAACCCGGCTCGGAGCCCAGCGCGGGAGAACTGGCCAAGACGATTCAAACGGTCCGCAGCAACAAAGTGAAGGCCCTGCTTGCCGAGCCGCAATACCCCGCGAAGAGCGCGGAAATTATTCAACGGGAAACCGGCGTTCCCGTGAGCATCCTCGACCCCGCCGTCACCGGTCCCAGAAAACCCGCGAAAGCCCGCAACTCCTATCTGAGCACCATGGAAGGCAACCTGAAGGTGCTCAAAAAAGCTTTGCAGGAATAAATAGGATGAAAGATTTCCTCGTCCATTCTGTTCTTCTTTTGACCACGGCTCTTGCTCCCTTCGCGCAAGCCGGCGATGCTCCGCCCGGCGCCCCTCCCGCGACCCAAGCCCTCGCGTTTCCTTTTTCCTACACCGGTGAAGGCCTCGCGAATCTGTCGGGTGGCTACAGACGGGGCGCAGTTTACGAGGGTCTGCTGAGTGTGGGCGTGCGGGGGGATTTGGGCAAGCTGGTCGGATGGGAAGGCGGCAGCTTTCTCGTCAGCGGGATCTATCCCCACGGACCCAGTCTGACCGATAACTACGTGCATGATTTCAATACTCTGAGCAACATCGACGCCAATGACAGCATCCGCCTGTACGAAATGTGGGTGCAGCAGGAACTTGCCGACGGCAAAGTTTCGCTCCGGCTCGGGCAAATCCTGGCCGATGCGGAGTTCTTCGTTTCTGACGGCGCTTCCCTTTTCCTCAACGGAGCTTTTGGGGCGATCCCGCTCGTTTCGAAAAATCTCAACGCGCCCGTTTTTCCCGTGGCAGCGCCGGGGATGCGCGTGCGCTGGGCGGCCAGCGATTCCATTTCGGTGCAGGCGGGCGTTTTTGATGGCGACGCGGGCGATGCAGCCCAGGAAAATAGACACGGCGTTGACTGGAATCTCAACGGGGACAACGGCGTGCTGGCGATCACAGAGGCCGCCTACACGTTGAATGGAGAAAAGGAGAATGAGGGGCTGCGCGGCGTTTACAAATTGGGGGCGTTTTTTCAAAGTTCTCAAAGGAACGAAGCGTTTCCCGATGTGCCGCAACGGGCAGACGCCGGCGGCTATATCGTTGCTGACCAGCAACTCTGGCGCAAGCCCGGCACGAAAGACCAAGGCTTGAGCGGCTTCTTCCGGATCGGCGGCGCGCCCGCCGACCGGAATATCGTGCCGTTCTATTTCGACACCGGTTTTAATTATAAAGGACTCCTGCCGGATCGCGAAAAGGACATCGCAGGCATCGGTTTCAACTACACAAAACTGAGCGGAAATCTGCGGGAGGATTCCGGCGAACCGCTCGGCTCCCACCACGAAGCCATTTTGGAAGTGACGTATAAAGCCGGGGTGAACGACTGGCTTGCCGTGCAGCCCGATTTCCAATACATAATCAATCCCGGTGTCACCGAGATCGCGCCCAACGCCTTTGTGGTCGGGGTGCGATTTGTTGTCAGTTTCTAAACCCGGGGAAAATCCCACCAAACGCGAAGCAAGCACACGATGGAATCCCACCACAAAGGATTGACGCCCCACGCATGCGGAGCCTGTTGCACGAAGATCGAAGGCATCGGCGTGACCCTCAATGGCCACCGCGTGCTGGAGGATATTTCGCTGCATCTTCACTGTGGAGAACTCACCACTTTGGTGGGACCCAACGGAGCGGGCAAATCGACGCTCCTTCGCACGCTGCTGGGCGAACTCCCCCACACGGGGGCGATCCATTTCCTGCCTGTGTTCGGGCACGGGCGGGAGGATGCCCCGGCAATGGGGTATGTGCCGCAGCACCTGGAATTTGATCGGTTTTCGCCGATCAGCGTGCAGGATGCTTTCTCCAGCGGCCTGTCGCGCTGGCCGGTGGCCCTGTGGCATGCGCGGCGCGATCGCAATACCGCGCGGGAAGCCTTGGCGGCGGTTCACGCCGAGCATCTCATCAGCCGCAAACTCGGCGAACTCTCCGGGGGGGAATTGCAGCGGGTGCTTCTCGCCCTTTCTTTGACGCCCGTGCCCAATCTGCTTCTCCTGGACGAACCGGTCTCGGGAATCGACCTCCCGGGGCGTGAGATGTTTTACCGGACGGTTTCGGAATTGCGCCAGCGGTTTGATCTTTCCATCCTGATGGTCTCCCACGATTTGGCCGGGGTGACGGCGGTGAGCGACCGGATTGTTTTCCTCAATCGCCGGATCGTCTGCGCGGGTGCGCCTGCCGAAGTCATTGCCAACCCCGAAGTGCGCCGCACGTTCGGGTTCGACCTGGTTACCGCCCCTTCCGACCGCCCATGAACACCTGGCACGCCCTCATTTCCTCGTTGCCTTTTGAGTGGACCCAGTTCGCCTTCATGCGCACGGCGCTGCTGGCCGTCCTGATCGTCTCTCCCCTTTTCGCCCTGATGGGAACGCTGATCGTCAATAACCGCATGGCGTTCTTTTCCGACGCCATCGGGCACGCTTCGCTGACCGGCATCGGGCTCGGTGTGCTGCTGGGAATGGCCGATCCGCTGTGGGCGCTCGTCGCGTTTGCCTTGCTCCTGGGCGTGGGCATCATCGCCCTGCAACGCTACACCCGTTCGGCGATGGACACCGTGATTTCGTTGAGCATGTCTTTCAGCATCGCGCTCGGCGTGGTGTTGCTTTCGCACGGCGGAAATTTCAACAAGTTCGGCCATTACCTTATCGGGGACCTGTTAAGCATCACTCCCGGCGAAGTCGGCCAACTGCTCGTCACCAGCGTTGTGGTGGGCGGCGGTCTGCTCCTGGGGTACAACCGCATCCTGCTCATCGGCCTCAACGAATCCCTGGCCCGCAGCCGCGGAATCAGCGGTTGGTGGACGCAGATGCTCTTCTGCGCGGGGGTTGTGATGGTCGTCACCATGAACTTGAGCTGGGTCGGCATCCTCATCATCAACGCCATGCTCATCGTTCCGGCGGCAGGCGCGCGCAACATCGCCAGGAACGCGCGGCAGTATGTTTTTTATGCAATAGGCATCGCCCTTTTTTCCGGGGTCGCCGGGCTCATCGCCTCCTATTATGCCAACACCGCCACGGGCGCCAGCATCGTGCTGGTTGCGATGGGCTGCTACTTTGTTACATTAGCAATGAAAGCGGGCGCCTCTGCGCGGAGAAATTAACCTTTCGGTTTCATGGAAATTCCCATGCCACATCCGTCCTTTTCCGGGGAACAGGTCGAGCAGGCCCTGGAGGCTGCGGTCGCCCACTGTATTGAGGGTGTAGATGTAGGAGGCGAGTACGTTGGGCCCGGCGGTGTGGATGACACCCGTCAGGCGGCTCGCGGCATCATACTGGTAGGTTGTTGCTGTGTTATTCTCCAACGTCCGCCCGATGCGCCTGCCTGCGAGGTCATAGGCGTAGGTGGCCAGTGCCGGGCCACCGTCCGCCGTGATGCTGCCCACTTGGTTGCGTCCGGTGTAGGCATATTGGATGACGCTTCCCGCCGGGGAGGTCATCGCGGCGCGGTTGCCGTCCGCGTCATACGTGTAGCCGACCGTGCGCGCTGGCTGACCGGGAAGGGTTGTGGTTTCGCTGGCGAGTTGATTCGCAGCATCGTAGCCGTA
>CAIYQA010000023.1 GCA_903928175.1 uncultured Spartobacteria bacterium
AAGCCGCTGTTCGCTCCAGCCCGCTTTCTTAAGCTCTTTGTCGATGATCCGCTGCGCCCGCGCTTCCATGCTTTCGTGCTGCTCTCGATGGGTCTGGCTTTCGCCCAGTCTGCCCTCCATCTCCTGGCTTGGCGACGACCTTATCGGTCGCCTCTGCGATGGGTCTGGCTTTCGCCCAGTCTGCCCTCCAACTGCGTCAGCAGCCGCGCCACAAAATCTTTCCCGCCAAAGCGCCACACGCTTGGGAGAGGGTGTGTACGAACAACTCGCGATCCTGCTCCGTGTGCACAATGGGCTCCCGGCGATCCCCACGGTTCATCACGTGGTAAATTGCCCCTTCATATTCAACTCGCGGCTGTCTTGGCATGCTAAATTGCTAGCAAAACCCTCGATTGCTGTCAATATAAAGGACTGACCCCTTTTCCTCTTTTGCTGTTTGGAACTCTTTTTTACTGGCGCTATGCCAACCGCTGGTCCACGTCGGCTTGGAGTTCCGCCCAGAGGCGTTCAAGAGACGCTTTGACCTCCCCTTTGATGCTGCCGAGTTCTTCGCGCGTGAACGTCTGGCCGGGGGCGGGGTCGCGGCGCCCAAACAGGTAGAACTTGATCTTCGGCTCCGTGCCGGAAGGACGCACGGCCACCCGCCGACCGTCGGCCAGCGTCAGGATGAGCATCGCTTCCTTTGGGATGAGATCGCCTTCCACATCGTAAATTTCCTGGGTCGCGAAATTCACCACTTCCGTGACCGCCACGCCATCCAGGCTTTGCGGGGGCTGGGTCGCATACGATTCAGCCAGGCGCTTGATTTTCCCCGCGCCTTCCGCCCCTTCAAAAACCAGGTTGGCATTCTGCTCGGCGTAATAGCCGAACTCGGCATACACTTCGTCGAGCAGCGCATCGAGCGTGAGCCCGCGCGCTTTTGCATACGCGGCCACTTCGCAGAACATCACCGTCGCGCTGTTGGCGTCCTTGTCGCGGCAGAAATCCGCCCCGCTGTAGCCGTAGCTCTCTTCGCCGCCAAAAACATAGTAGCTGGAGAGCGCCAAGCGCAGCGCGCGCGTTTCCGCCTCGGAGAGGCCGCGATAGACGGCCTGGATATCCGCGGGAAGCGCCCGCTCGTATTTCCCAAGCTTCGCGCCGATGTATTTGAACCCGGTCAGCGTTTCCACGCAGCGGATGCCGAGTTTTTTCGCAATCGCTTTTTGGAGGTCGGTCGTGACGAACGTTTTGACGATGACACAGTTTTTCAGGTTGCTCTCGTTGAGGATGCCCTGGCGGATCAACGTCGTGGCGCGATACCACGCCATGATGGAGCCGATCTGGTTGCCGCTGATGAGTTCCATCTCGCCCTTGGAATTGCGCACCGCCGCGCCCATCCGGTCGCAGTCCGGGTCGGTCGCGAGCACGAGGTCCGCCCCCTGCTCATTGGCGAGCTTGACGGCGAGCGTGAGCGCCTCGGCGTTCTCCGGGTTGGGACTTTTCACCGTGGGGAAGCGGCCATCAAACCCGGCCTGCTGCGGCACCACGGAGAACTGGAATCCCAGCCGCGCGAGCATCGGGCAACTGATCTCGCCGCCGGTGCCGTGGATGGGAGTGAAGACGATTTTGAGATCGCGCGCTTTTTCAATCAACGAACGGTCGAGGATCAAGGTTTCCAACCGCGCCATGTAGGCATTATCGATCTCGTCGCCGATGTGGAAAATCGTCCCGCGTTCTTCGGGGGCCACCGGTTTGTAAACGTCGCATTCGACGGCATTGACCTTCTGGATAATCCCGCTCGCCTGCGGTTCCACCACCTGGCCGCCATCGGCAAAATAGACTTTGTAGCCGTTGTCGTGCGGCGGGTTGTGGCTGGCGGTGAGCACGATGCCCGCCGTGGAGTTGGTGAAACGGACCGCGAACGAAAGTTCCGGTGTGGAGCGCGGCATACTAAAGAGGCAAACATCGACGCCGTTTTCGCTGGCAACCCTGGCGGTCAGCTCCGCGAAATCGCGCGAGAAATGGCGGGTGTCATGCGCAATGGCGATCTTGGGGCGGCCCGGGAGATTTTCCTTGGCGAACCATTCCTTCAAATAGGCGACGAGCCCCTGGGTGGCGCGCGAGATATTGAAATCGTTCATCGCGTTGGTGCCCACGCACGGGAACTCGGGGCGGTCGAGCCCTTGCGGCGTGCCGCGTTCGGCGGCGATCACGATTTTGCCGATGGTGCGGCCCCGGAGCCCGCCCGTGCCAAAGGCCAGCGTGCGGAAAAAGCGGTCATCCAGCTCGCTCCAAGCCTCTGCATCCACGAGTTCGGTGATGCTTTTCTCATAAACCGGCGAACTGCTGCGGGCGAGCAGTTGGCAAATATTGCGGGCGCTGGATTCGAGGAGCTGGCCTGCCACCACGGCGGCTTGGATGCGATCGGTAAGAGTATTCATGTTCGAGGTCGCAGAGTGTAGGCAAACGCGGCGAAAATGGCAACGGGACGTTGAGGAAACCGCGGCGCACGCCTCGAAATAATCTCGCGCAAAGCCGCAAAGGACGCAAAGGGACTCAAAAAACCGCAGAATCAGCCGCAAAAAGGCGCAAGAGGCGCAAAATTGCAGTGCACCATCCCGACACCACGACGATCGCGCTGAGCCTTTATGATTTTGTGAAGGCAGTTTCGTTTTTATTGGATTACCCACTTCTCAACAGTTCTCGACGCACCATTGATATCCCGGTACGAATACACCTTGTTTGGGTACGCTTTTACTTCGATTTGCTGGCCTTCCGCTACTCCCGTGAGTCCCTGAATGAAAATGATCTTTCCTGAAGGATAGTATGAAAAACCGCCCTCTGCGGCACCGCCGCCACCACCAATCCTGGCCATGCTGGAGGCAGGTCCGGGAACATACTCCGCTGTCATTTTGTCTGCCAGTATCCCGCCTTTGAGCACTTGGATTATTTGGACGACAAATTTTTCTACACCAAGGGCGGTATCCTTGGCTTGTGCTTCCATTTGCTGTTTTTGATCTGCGTGTTTTCGCTGAAAATCGAGCGGAAGCGAAGTCCAGGGTATTTTGATTTCCCCCTCCTGAGAGGAGATCACCGCAATACCATCGATGATCGCTTTTAGCTGAACCTTATGGTAAAAACTTGATCCTATCGCCAATGTCTCGCCAAAGTTTGTGTGGGTAAACCCACCTTTCATTTCATCGGCGGTTGCTGATGAAGGTATGAATTGCGATGAGGAAATAACGAGCGCTACTAGGAATATTACGCGTTTCATTGATTTTTTCAGGGTGTTAAGTTTTCCGAGTTGAGTGCTGAAATCACTTCACGACAGAGAGGTTTCTCTGGGCATGATCTGCAATCCATCGGCGTCGGCAGCTCATGTAGGCAGCTTTCCCGATGTCATTGGCGAGCATCCCATTGAATGAGGCTCCGACGAGCGCACCAATCACTGGAATCATCTGCAACGCTTTGCGCTTGGTGATTTGAATCCCAATCGATTTGGCAAACTGTCGGAGGGCTGCCAAGAGGGATTCCTTACTGATCTGCTTGGCTGCCAACTGTTCGCTCATCCGCTTCCAGGCCACCTTGATGAGAATTTGTTCGATTTCTTTCAAGGACACTATGAAAGCCATCTTATCCTTAACATTGGTTGCTGTGCCGATTCTGAGGATGTGGAGGAGATACTCGCGCTCTTTCTCATCGTCTGGATCGTATCCATAGGCACACGTAATTCCCTGAATCTCCCGAATGAGAATTCCAAAAAGGCTTGGAATATCGACCGCAATACCAACCAAACCGGCGCTCCCTGTTAGCCCTCCCTCAGCAATGGCATAGCCAATATGGCAGTTCCAGATTTCTCGCGCTTGCTCGTCAGCGGCCTGCAACTGATCGGGAAGAGTAGGGTTCTCCGCTTGCCTTAGACTCCGCGCCCGTGCTTCGACGGATGCGCGAATCTCCCCGCCATCGAGAGTGCGCGAGGTTTTTGTGGCAAGTGCGGACAAACATCCTTCAATGCCCTTGCCTACGGCTTCACTCACACCCGCCGGGATGATAGCCTCCGCTGCATTTTCCGCAGGTCTCAGGATGAAATCTCCAACTTCGCTTAAAAAGCCCGGCTTTTCTGTTTCCCATACCTTGATCTCAGTGAGTGCCTTTTCGATGTAATCCATAAAACGGTTCGGGGGTTTGTTTATTGTCCGCCATGACCGGGATTTTACCGCGTTCTGTGCGGAAGTTGCACAATACTTAGGCGCACACTTGGCATTGTCAAGTGTGCAGAAATCGCACGAAACATCTCCGCAACCCGCAGGCGAACGAAACTTAATCGGTCCACGTATTCGGCTTGCGCGCCAGCAATGTAAGCCGCGTGTCACTCAAGAGGATTTGGCTGCGCGTTTGGCCGTAAGGGGCGTATATTTTGACCGGTCTGCGATATCCCGAATGGAAGCCGGTATGAGATTCATTCGAGACTACGAAATTGCGGCAATCGCCGACGCGCTCGGAGTTTCAATCGAATCCCTTTTTGGAAGAACCTCGCGTTCCAAATAAGCTGAAACGGGATCAAAAAAAGGATCGACCCTCGTTTTTAAAACTTTTGGCCAAGTTCCGTTGACTTCCAGTTGGGCAGGAGATGGATGGAGGCCCAAAAAATTTTCCACTTTTTCCTTGCGTTGGTGTAATACACCATAGAGAAAGTAAATAGGCGCACGGATTGCGATTCGGCGGCTCCGGCACGGTGCCGGGCGTCGCCCAACCCGCGCATTCGCGCGCCTTTCAACAACCACAACCAAGGAAGAATATGCCACACGATGTCACACTGAGAGGGCCGGTTTACACGTTTCATTGCCTCGGGGTCCACGAGGCCAAGCAGGCGGGGTTGATCGACTCCTGGGAAAAGGAGGGAACCCACGCGCCGGTCTCGACGATTTTCGAGCACGGCGAAGGCAAGCTGCTCGCGGATTGGATCGAGCGCCTGCCGGACGCTTTGCTGGTCGCCACGGGGCGCTACCAGATCACGGTGTACCGCCCCAAGAGCCGCTTGATTTTGCTGCCCGAAGACGAACTCCCGCCGCTGGACGAGCCAGCGACCCCCGATTCCCCCCATTCCACCACGGCATGCGCATGAAAACCATGAACCACATCATCCAAGAGAGCCGGGAATTTGCGTGCGAGCAGTGGGGTCAGGGCGAGGCCAGCGTGGTCTTCTACGCCCCGATCACCCGCATCGACGGGATCACCTGGATTCACCCCGCGTGGGCCAAAGAATCGCCCTGGGGGGAAATCACCGCCCGGGCGGCGCGCATCTGGCGGGTCTCCGGGTCGCTGTGGAACCCGGTCGCGTTTCGGTTGATCTGGCGCAGTGAAGCGCAACCGTTGGCAGGAGGGCAGCCATGAAAAAGCGCCCAACCAAGCGACTCCCGAAACGGGAGGTTCCCCAGAAACTGCTCGAAGAGCGCCGGGAGCGGCAGCGGGCCGTCTGCCTGGCGCTCCTGGAACGCTGGGTGCCCGTGGCGGCAAGCGCCGCGCTGAAGCTGCGCACAGAAGGCAAGACCGGCCCGGTGATCGACGAAGACACGCTCGAAGCCGGGCTCAAGGCCGGGGGATTTGTCTTAAAAGTGCTGGAACGGCTGGCCCGGATCGACGGCTTGGATGTCGCCGAGAAACGGGAAGTGACCTTGACGGAGACGGCCGATCCGGCGGAACTCGCGCGGCGAGTGCGGGTCGTGAGCCCGGTGCTCATGGCGCGATTGCGGCTGGAAGGGCCGCTGCAATCCTCAGACGAACCGCCGGGTTAGGGATAGGCTGAATGCGGAGCCCTCTCCCGAATCGCCCGCGGAGCGGTCGATCCACCCTGCCCGTGCCTCAGGCCGTCTTTTCCGGCTCGCCCGGAGTGCCGGGCGCTTTGCGGGCCACCGGTTTGGGCACCCGAGTCGGGGTGAAGTTTCCGGTTTTCCAGGATTGCGACGGACTTGCAATGCTGTCGCCTGCGAATCTTCCGCCGGGAGTGCGCGGGTGGGCGCCTTTCATTCGTTTCTGCATGCGGCAAACTAACCCGGGCGGGCTCGTTTCCCAAGGAGCAATTTTTGGCGGAAGCCGCGCATCTTAAAAAGAAATAGGATGCACCACAGAGGACACGAAGAGCACGAAGGAAGGAAAAACTTGTTCCTTACTTCGTGTCCTCTGTGTCCTTCGTGGTGAAATGCATTGGATGCGTAAGGGCGTGATTCAAAGTGGGTGAGGTGCAGAGCGATTTGTCCGGGGAGCGCAGCCGTCCCGGCTGCTGGTTTCGGCGTCCCGCCGAAACGAACTTTTCGCGGGGTGTGCGGCGGATGCGTTGAGCCTGATTAACGCTCTTTCGCTGCTGAGGATTGG
>CAIYQA010000024.1 GCA_903928175.1 uncultured Spartobacteria bacterium
AAGCCGGGCCCAGCTATTTGATGTGTCATTTTATGGATGGTTGTTGTTTGCGGCTGCCAACCGCTTTTGCGTTGCGAGGGAATCCTCTCCGGGCATACCAGACGGGCGTGATTCCCGGCATCCGTTGCCACGGCTGCGGAAATACTCCAGCTCTGGCGTGAGGGCATAAAAAAACCTCCACACCCCGAAGAGGGCGCGGAGGCAACAAGACATCCCAAAGGAACGCTCAAAAACCATCCATCCCTCATCCTGTCTTTGGCGAGACAGATTGCCGCACTCCTGCGAGTACGGACTTGATGAGCGTCGAAAAGCAGGTCTTCTGGCTCCGAGATCATCCTACTCGCTCCGCCTTACCATCTCTTTTGGAGACAGCGGCTCTGCCTTGAGGGCAGTTGAAGCTTTCGTCACTCGTTACAGCGGCGCTACCGCACGGGATTTTAACCCGTTTCCCTATTCTCCCCTGGCCAATGCCAAGGGCACTTTTTCGCGTTAATCAAAACTTATCAGGTGCCGTGGACCGTTTCATAGATGGCCCAAAGCTTTCAAAGAACTGGGAGCATCCTGAATTGACGGCACGTTCGATGTCAATCCTTCATTCGACGATATTACTCCTCCTCCCCCTCCAAAGCGCACTCTTCATCTTCACGGTTGCTCTGGGAATGGTCACCGCCTCAATATGCAAATTCATTAAGAAAATGGACGATTAAGAGACGAGCCAATTCGCCAGTTTCGATCAGTCAAGAAGATGCTGCGGAGGCGAACCGAGCTGATGGGGGCTACTCGCCCCCAAGCCCCTCGCCGCTCGCCGCGGCAGGCGTTCGGGGGGAACATAGGGTGCTACGCACCTTTGGTGCAGGATTATGTGCGCCCACATGCCTTTGCCAGGTGCGTCCCCATTGCAGTCTGACGGCGCGAAGGGTTGGGTGGGTTTCGGATGGCCGTCTCGTAAGCCTCGCGGTCTCCCACGAACACGACCTGAGACTGGGCGCGGGTAACCGCCGTGTAAAGAAGGGTGCGGTCCAGGATTTTGCTGTGATAGACCGGAATGACAACCCTTGGAAATTGGCTGCCCTGCGCCTTGTGGGTTGTGATCGCGTAGGCGAGGTCCATATCCCCCAGGAGCGCCGGGTTCATAACCTTCTCGCCTTCTTCATCCCAATCGACCACGAGTTCCTGGTCTGCACGCACGAGATGCCAATGGGATTGGGACGGCAGGGCGAGCGCGTGGCAAACAGGCCGCGGGTCTGGGTGTCCAGAAACGGCGTCACTTCCAGTTGGGCTTCGGAGGCGCGATCAAACCAATAGAGCAGCCAGACGCGCTCGAACCCGTCGAGGTCTTTGAGCCCGGGCGTGAATTCCGGCAGCATCTCGACGGTTCCCTCAACGCCCTGCGCAAACGCTGGTTGCACCGGGGTACCGGTGGCCTGCTTGTGCGGGGCGTGGATGACGCCGATGGGGGGTGATTTTCATTTGGCTTCGGTGGCGGTGATTTTCGGTTCCGGCATTTTGGACGATGGCACCTGCGGAGTTTTCCCGCGCGGGGCGTTCGCCATGAAGTAGAGGACTGGCACAGCCATTCGGCTGATGAGCAGCGAAGCAATTTCGCCTGCCATGAGCGAAATGGCGAGTCCTTGGAAGATGGGATCGAACAGGATTACGCCCGCTCCGACCACCACGGCCATTGCGGTGAGCAGCATCGGGCGGAAGCGGACGGCTCCGGCATCAACGACCGCCTCAGCCAACGGCATCCCTTCGCGCAGTCGTAGTTCGATGAAATCGACGAGGATGATCGAGTTGCGCACGACGATCCCCGCTCCGGCCATAAAGCCGATCATGGAGGTGGCGGTGAAGAACGCCCCCAGCGCGCCGTGCGCTGGCAGTATGCCGACGAGAGAGAAGGGAATCGCCACCATTACGATAAGCGGCGTGAGGAAAGAGCGGAACCAGCCGACCATCAGCACGTAGATGATGACCAGCACGGCGGCGAAGGCGGTGCCGAGATCGCGGAAGACTTCAAGAGTGATGTGCCATTCGCCATCCCATTTGAGGGAGGGCTGTTCGCCAGTGAACGGCATGGCGATGTTGAAGACTTGCAGCTTCGCGCCGGAGCCGCCGAAGGCTGCGGTATCGAGCTTTGCAAGCGCCTCGTTCATTTTGCTAATGGCGTACACGGGGCTTTCAATGGTGCCCGCCACATCGCCGATCACGTAAGTCACCGGCATCAGGTTTTTGTGATAGATGCTTTTGTCGGTGATGGTCTTCTCGATCTTCACCAGTTCGCGCAACGGCACGAGCTGCGTGCCGCTGGAAGCGCCGGGCTCGGGAAGCGCGTTGGCGTCACCGGAGCGCACCCGCAGCGCCAGCAACTCCTCCGGGGTCACGCGGGCCGAGCGAGGCAGTTCGAGCGTGAGGTTCACGTCATCCTTTTCGCGCGGCAAATGGAGCAGGTCGATATTTTGCCCGGCCACGGCGATGTGCAGCGTTTGCGAAATGGTCTCGGCGCTGATGCCATTAAGCGCGGCCTTTTCCTTGTCGATGACGAACTTCGCCTTGGGTTGATCGGCCTCAACATACCAGTCAATATCCACCACGCCGTCCACGCTCTTGAAGATGTCGCGCACTTTGCGGGCCATGGCGAGCCGGGATTCCTCGGTCGGGCCGTAGATTTCCGCCACGAGGGTCTGCAATACAGGCGGGCCGGGCGGAACCTCCGCCACCGCGACGCGCGCGCCATATTTTGCGGCGATGGCCGCCACGCGTGGGCGGACACGCTTGGCGATGTCGTGGCTCTTCGCTTTGCGTTCGCTTTTACCGACGAGGTTCACCTGAATATCCGCCACGTTTGCCCCGCCGCGCATGAAGTAATGGCGCACCAAGCCGTTGAAGTTGAAGGGCGAACTGACCCCGGCGTAGACTTGATAGTTGGTTACCTCAGGTTCCACCCGCACGGCGGCGGCGATCTCCCGAGCGGCTTGGGTGGTGCGTTCCAGCGCACTCCCTTCAGGCATATTTAGGATGATCTGGAATTCGCTCTTGTTGTCGAAGGGCAACATTTTGACCTTCACCCAGCCGATGCCCACCAGCGCCATCGCCCCGAGCAGCAGCGCGGTGATGCCGACAAGAAAGCCCAAACGCCAACCGAGGTGGCTCAGGAGCGGCGTCATGATACGCCGGTAAAACCGCGTGAAGAAATCTTCCTCGTGTTCAAAGTGGGAATGAGCGACTTGTTCTCCAGTGGAAGCAGTCGCCGGAGCTGCGGCGATCCGACGCAGCATCCGCACCGCCGCCCACGGGGTAACGATGAACGCGATGGCCAGCGAGAAGAACATCGCCGCGCTTGACCCGATGGGGATGGGCCGCATGTAGGGGCCCATCAAGCCGCCAACAAACGCCATCGGTAGCACAGCGGCGATGACGGCGAAGGTGGCGAGGATCGTTGGGTTTCCCACCTCGTTGACGGCTTCCACCGCAACCTCGGAGCGCTCGCGACCCCGGTTCTGAGGCAGGTGAAAATGGCGCACGATGTTTTCGACAACCACGATGGCGTCATCGACCAGGATGCCGATGGAGAAGATCAGGGCGAAGAGGGTGATGCGATTGAGCGTGTAGCCGTAGAGGTAAAAGACGAGCAAAGTCAGCGCGAGCGTGGAGGGAATGGCGATGGCCACGATGCCCGATTCCCGCCAGCCGAGCGTGAGCAGGATCAAGAGCGAGACGCTGAATACGGCGATCAGCATGTGGAAAAGCAACTCGTTGGATTTCTCCGCCGCCGTCTCCGCGTAGTCGCGGGTGATGGATACCTGCACGTCGGCGGGAATCACCGTTCCCTTGAGGGTCTCCACTTTCTTGAGCACGTTATGGGCAACCGCCACGGCGTTGGTGCCGGGGCGCTTGGCAACGCTTAGCGTCACCGCCGCCTGTTCTGGTGTGGCGTGGTCGCCATAAAAGACATAGTTGGAAGGCTCCTCTGCCCCGTCCACCACTTCGGCGACATCCTTCAAATAGACGGGTTTCCCTCCATAGACACCCACCACCACATTGCGCACATCGTCCGCATTTTGCAGGAACGCCCCGGTCTCCACAGCGATCTCACGGTTCTCGCTGGTCAATCCGCCGGAAGCATATTGCCGGTCTGCTTGTTGAATCATGGGAATCAAGCCTGCCGGGCTGAGATTGCGCGAGGCGAGCCGGGCAGGGTCAATCAGCACGCGCAACTGCCGTCGCGCACCGCCGATCAGAGTAGTCTCGGCCACTTGCGGCACCTGCTTCACGGCATCATCGACCTGCGCCGCGAGTCGGCGAAGGGTCAGGTGGTCATAGCGGGCGCTGTGCAGCGTAAGCGCAAGAATCGGCACGTCGTCAATGGAACGGAGCTTGATGAGAGGCTGCGAAGCGCCATGCGGGATGCGGTCGAAGTTCGACTGCAACTTCTGGTTGAGCCGAACCAGGCATTCCTCCGCATTGGAGCCGACCATGAACCGCACGATGACGAGGCTCTCACCGGGGCGCGAGGTGGAATAGACATATTCCACGCCGGGGATTTCCCAGAGCAGCTTCTCCATCGGGCGCGTCACGCGTTCCTCGGCCTCCTTTACGCTGGTGCCCGGCATGGAAACCAGCACGTCCACCATCGGCACCTTTATTTGTGGTTCCTCTTCGCGGGGCAGCAACAGCACTGCGGCCACGCCCAGCAGAATGGAAGAAACGATGATGAGCGGCGTCAGCTTGGAATTGATGAACGCCTTTGCGATCCGCCCTGCCAGTCCAAGCGGCTCTGGTTGTTGTGGGTTCATTTGGATTGCACCTCCACGCGTTGACCATCGGCGAGCCGGGAGACATTCTCCGCCGCCACCTGTTCCTTGGCTTCAATTCCTGAGACAAGTTCCACCTCATTGCCAAACCGCTTGCCCGTTTTCACCAAGCGCAACTGTGCTCGCCCGTTCTGGATAACGAATACGATTTCCATCTGTCCGCGTTGCACAACTGCGCTCACTGGGATGCGGAGCACTGAAGTTTCACTCAATGGAACAGCAACGCGACCAAACTGCCCCGTCCGAAGGCCCGGCGTCTGCGGAAGATCGAGTTTCACAAGAAATGTGCGACTTTGCGCGTCAGCCACCGGAGCGATTTCACTGACGGTGCCGGTCATCTCCAACGAGCCGCTACGCACCGCCATTTTCGCCCCGGATTGGATGGCACCGATGATTGCTTCCGGTACGTCAGCCTCAAAGCGCAACGCTGTTGGGTCTTCGATTTCCAGCAGCGTCTTCCCCGGTGTGGCGAGATCGCCTACATCTGCGGATTTCTTTGTGATCACCCCGTCAAACGGAGCCGTGATGGTCATATAACCCAAATTGGTTTCCGCCTCCGCAAGCGCGGCCTTGGCGACTCGGTTCGCCGACTGCGCGTTGTCGAAATCCGCTTGGGGAGTGACCTTATTGGCGAGCAACGCCGTATAACGCTTCAAGTTGGTCTCCGATTGGTCTCGAACAGCGCGAGCCTGGTCGAGCTTTGCCTGAATCTCCCGCGCGTCGAGTTGCACGAGCACCTCCCCCTGCTTCACCCGCTGGCCGGGAACTACCAGCATCTTTTCAATGCGCCCCGTGCTTTTCGCCTCGATCACCGAACTCAACTTGGCGCGCACGGAGCCGGTTACCTCCTCCGTGGCAACATGCGGCTTGGATTCGACGTTCTGAACGCGAACGGCAATGGCTGGAAGATCCTCACCAAGCCCCGTTTCACGCGGCTTTTTCGAGCAAGCCCCGAGTGACAATGCAAGGACAAGGACGGCTCTGGTCAAGAAAGGGTGATTTTTCATAGTGGCGGATTTTTATGCCGAACGGTTTGTTTCTGTTGACTATATGAGCGCATTAACATACGCTGCGCAAGAATCTTTTTTGTCTTATGCCAAAAATCAGTCATTCCCCGAAGCTTTCCGATGCCGCGCTCGAGTTGATTGCCGCGCGGTTCCGCGCCTTGAGCGAACCGACCCGTCTTAAACTCTTGATGGCTTTGGAAGATGGCGAAAAGAACGTCACGGAGCTGGTCAACCTGACCGGTGCCACCCAAACCAACGTCTCCCGGCAACTCAGCGTGCTCACCACGGCAGGGCTTCTGGCACGACGCAAAAGCGGACTGAGCGTAATCTACCGCATCGCCGACCCCGGCATTTTCGATTTGTGCGGTCACGTCTGCAAAAGCCTCCAAAAGCGCATCACACAAGAAAGCGAAATCTTCGGGGGGACAGCCAGGTAAGACCCAATGCAGAATTACGACGACATGCTTTTTAACGAGGTGGCTCTCGCCGAAGCACAGCTTTTCACTCGAACGCAGTGCTACTTTTGCCTTTTTTCCAATATGACATCTGAACACTACAAACCGCGATCCCTAGGGGAATACCGCGCCGGGGCCGATATATTCAAAGCCTTGGGGCATTCCAGTCGGCTCTTGATCGTGGATGCGTTGGCCCATGGGGAGCGGTGCGTGGCGGATCTCACCCAGTTCATCGGTTGTGACGCCTCCACGGTCTCCAACCATCTTTCCATCTTGCGAAACGTGGGACTCATTGCCGACGAACGGCGCGGACAGCAGGTTTTTTACCGACTTGCTACGCCCTGCGTCACGAAGGTCTTTGCCTGCCTCGAAGAAGTGCGCGCGACGCGCGAAAACCACCGTTAATTTTCATGCCAACAAATTGCGCTTTTGGCCAAACAACCAATCTTAGATTTCCTTAACCCATCCATTCCAAACTCATCCAAAATATGAAAACCGTATCCGTCCAAGAACTCCAAAAAATCCTCGCCTCTGGTGATCCCATCGAACTGATCGACGTTCGCACCCCAGCCGAGTATGCCACTGTCCATGTTCCCGAAGCTCGCCTATGCCAGCTTGATGGTCTCGACTGCGGCGCGATCATCGCGTCCCGCAAGGGAGGCGTGCATGCGCCCGTTTATATTCTTTGCCATAGCGGTGTCCGCGCCAAGAAGGCGGCGGACAAGTTCTCTGAATCCGGGTTTACCGACACCGTAGTGGTCGATGGTGGCACTCAAGCTTGGGTCGATGCAGGGTTGCCGGTCGAGCGGGGCGCAAAATCGGTGCTTCCGTTGGATCGCCAAGTGCAGTTGTCCGTTGGAATCCTCATCATCACCGGCGTTCTGCTTTCCCATTTTGTAAATCCCAACTGGATATGGCTTTCCGGTTTTGTCGGTGCAGGTTTGACGATGGCGGGAGCCACCGGGTTTTGCCCACTGCGGAACGTGATCGCGGCGATGCCGTGGAACCAAAAAGGCAAATGCTGCGGCGGTGGGTCATCCTGCTGTTCGTGCTAAAACGATTCCAAGCCACCGGAGAACCTTATGAGCCGAAAGAAAATTGTGATTGTTGGCGGAGTGGCGGGCGGTGCGTCTTGCGCGGCCCGGTGCCGGAGATTGGATGAAACCGCTGAGATTCTCCTTCTCGACCGCGGCCCGTATGTTTCCTTCGCAAACTGCGGCCTGCCCTACTACGTGGGCGACGTGATCAAGGACGAGTCGAAGCTCCTGTTGGCCAGCGAGGCGCTCTTCCACAACCGCTTCAATATCGAAGTTCGCACGCGGCACGAGGCAGTATCCATCGACCGCGACAAACGCGAAATTAAAATCAAGGAACTTGCCACCGGGCGCGTTTATCGGGAATCCTATGACGCGCTCGTTCTCTCGCCGGGTGCCATGGCGGTTCGTCCGCCCCTGCAAGGGATCGATCTCGCGGGCATTTTTGTAGTGCGCTCCATCCCCGACAGCCGGGAGATTCGGGCGTGGATCGACGCGAAGCAGGCAAAGAGCGCCGTGATCGTGGGTGGAGGATTCATCGGCTTGGAAATGGCGGAGAACCTTGCCCACCGGGGACTCTCGGTGACCGTTGTGGAAATGCTCCACCAAGTCATGCCGCCGCTCGATCCCGAAATGGCGCAATCGGTTCAGCAACACATGGAAGCCCACGGCATTAAGATGGCGCTCGGCGATGGGGTTGCCGGATTCGAGACAAACGATGCGGGCCAACTCGTGGTCAAAACCCAATCCGGCGCGGCGCACTCGGGCGATCTCGTCATCCTGGCCATTGGCGTGCGACCGGAAACCGCTCTTGCCAAAGCGGCGGGGCTGGAACTGGGCGAACGCGGCGGCATCCGGGTCGATGATCAGATGCACACAAGCGATCCCCATATC
>CAIYQA010000025.1 GCA_903928175.1 uncultured Spartobacteria bacterium
CATACAAATGAACTGCGGGTCGTCGTTCTTTGCCGTCATCCAGGCACCAGCAGCTGCCGATGGCATCCAAAAACATTGCTACCGAAAAAAATCGGAGCGATTGATGGTTTCAACGAATCGGGGTGATTTTAGTTTCGACCTGTCTGAGACGATTTTGTATAGGGATCCGATGGTCACCATAGTGTAGCATAACTCACACCCAAAATTACGAAGTATGAAACTGGTATGCGCATGGTGCGAGCGGGTGATGAGGAACGGCACAAAGGAGGCCGTCTCACACGGGATTTGTCGGGATTGTGTTGAGCGCCTAGCCAAAGACCATTGCTTTCACAAAAGCAGCGGGCCGTTCAAGCCAACACCGCCAGAATGGAGGGTTTGGAGCAATGGAGCGACTCGACCAAGCCTGCCGGGGTCAACCGAATAAGTCAGGTTGGCTGGCTTTGCAAGCGTGTGATCGAGTCCAGCGCTACCGCCCCCTGTTACTTGCTCCGTATGGGTCACACTTCATCCGCGACTGATTTGAGTACAGTTCCAATTTCCACATTGCCGCCCCAATCCGAAAGCATTGCCGAACGGGAACGCATCAATAAGGCATCAATCTGGCGAAGAGGCGAGTCGTAGATCGCTTCGATGGCTGCATCTGGCGCATCGCCAGAATCCCGGCAATAGCTTGCAGGCCCCATTCCAGGGAAGAACCGAATAAGGACCCCAAGGGTGTCCCACCAAAGTTGCGCGGGGAATAGTTCGATGGCCTGCTCCGCAGAAATTTCATCCAAAAGGAGGTTTTGTGGCCCAAGCCGCTCCAATCGGTTTGGATCCTGAGCGACGGCCTGGGCGACGTCTGCCCCGAGAACTTCGCTGCTTCCACCCCGTTCCGCAATCTCCCGAGCCAGACTGAGCACCGCATCGAGTGCAAACGGAAGCGTAAGACGGGGATTCACGAGGAGCATTTGCGTGGCGATCACGCCAAAAGCATAGAGGTCCACAGGGGAACTCAAAGCGGGAATAATGGAGAAGGTTGCTTGGCTGAATGATGTCCCTTCTGCGGATCGGAGGGTCGCCTCAATGCGCTGATCCATTCGCTGGGGGATCGTTCGCAATGCGGCCTCGCCTTTGGCCAGCCCTGCAAGTTGATCCAGATAGCCGTACAGATCCACGCTGCCGGAGGCGAGGGGAATTTGAATCCAAATCAGGGAGTTTTGCGAAACGGACAGGTTTTCCTGCGCAATTACGGTCGCTTCGAGGGCAACCCCTTCGGCGACGGGAGGGAGCACTCGCAGAACACGAACCGTGCAGGTTCCGCTTACCGCCGAGTTGAGAGATTCTGGTTGATAAATCGACATCGCCCCCGAAGTCCGGCGCTGGAATCGACGCACGGAGGTATTAGGCACAGGCAACGGGAAGGCGTCCCCCGGCTGAGCGAGAACTGGATGGGCGTTCCAGAACAACGGCAACCCCGCTCCGCCCAGATTGAAGCGGATCCCAAAACTCGCTGGCGACAGATTCAGAAACGGCAATTGACGCCGATGAGTCGAATCCCTCACGACGGCCATCATCTGCTTCAACAGCGTTAGTCGGAGATGGAGGGCTTCCAACAGGTTCCCGGTCTTGCCTTGCTTGCCGCCCATCAAGTAAGCCGAACCCTTCTGGAGATAGTCCGGCTTGTTGAGCGAGTCAAATATACCGCCCAAGGAGATAGGTTGTTTTCCATTCTCAATTCCCGGCCAAGGAACTCCTCCGAGCAGGGAGAGGTGCTGTTCCAAAGAGATGGGAGCCAACCGACGAACCACCAGACGCGGAGCCTCCACGAACAGCGGTAATCCGTCCGCATTTTCGGCGAAAACGGCAGCTGCGGGAACAAGTTGTGCGCCATTCGCCACCTCGGGCTCATTTTCCGCAAGAGAAGTGACTCGGCAATATACCGGAGTTTGACCGCCTGCTTCTGCGACCAAAAAGCGATGCCGACTGACACTGTAGGGAGGTAAGCCGGCGCTTTCCAAAGGGCCGTCTTGATCACAAAGCTGCCACGCTCCACCGCAATCGTGTTCCAACAAGACCGTCTCACCCTGCTTCGCCCGAATCCGGACGGGCCGGAGACTTTTTGCAACAAAGGGCGTTTCAATATAGGCAACAGGATCGCACGCCTCCAAGTCTTGCGCTAAGTCCTGCCATTCCCCGTCGCTCAAACGATTGTCCGCCCGCGTCTGAAACACGGGAGTTAACGACTGCGCGTGAACAGGTTTCTGAACCCACAATTCCAGCCATTCAATGAGCCGCTGGCGGGAATCGGTCAAACACCCCAACACTACGGTTGCAAGTGAGGTTTGGCGTAAAACGATGAAAGGCCCCGCCACGGGATCCGGTGTCACCCGCACGGCAAGGCAAATTTCCACACCCACCGCAGAGAGCGGTGGCTGAATTGGAACAGCCTTCAGGTTCGCAGGCATCGTGGCAAAACTGCATTTTCCCTCTCCGTTATTTGGCATGCGTCCTATTTCTAACAAAACAGCCCGAAGTAAAAGGCAAAAACTCAGGGCGTCCCCCTCAAAACAAATTGTTTTTTCAGATTGATCAAGAGGGAGCGCCCCGCGTAAATTCTAAAAGGTCTCTTTTTGCCTTACGCCTATGAAAATCGAAAACCTTGTCTTACTTGTAACAAAACCTTGGGCCAGACTTTCCACGTTGGCTCTGACGTTGGTGTTCTTCACTGGCTGCGCCGGGCTCAAGGAAGTCCAGATCAGTTCCTCCCCTGCGATGCGCAACGCATCGATTCAGGTGGATGTTGTCGGAGCCACCCCTTCCAATCGCGGCAGTGCGGAAGGCGTTCCGGTGAGCAAATACTTTCAGTCTGGCAATGCCATCAGGCAGGGATTGCAGGCCAAGGCCATGCGTTTCGGCAGCGATCAACCCTCCACGCAGAGTATTACCAGCGACGATCCAATCTGGCAGGGTTGGATAAGTTCCAAGGCTGTAAGCATCATCGTGATGGCGGATGTGCGCGACAAGAACGGCATGTATCGAGGACTCGTGACGGACACCGTTCAACTTGCCAGGGATGCGGGGTTGAGCCTTTACAACGATTCAATCCTGTTGTCGATGGGCGCAACAGCTGCGCTGTACGCGGCACGACCGTTTGAGTCA